>NZ_AZRN01000020.1 GCF_002895565.1 Petrotoga mexicana DSM 14811 | reverse complement strand
TAGTCCATCACTCTTTCAATTTCCTGTACCTGTAATGGAGCTAATAATGGACTCACTGCCCTGGACGGCTGGATTACTATTAACAACTACAATCCTCTCTTGGTTAGTAGGAAGTATAATAGGGGCACTTGCAGGATACTTTAAAAACAAAACATGGGCACAAACATTAGACAACATAGCGATGGTGGTAAGGCCCATACCGTACTACATATTTGCATTACTACTACTCATAGTATTTGCCTATCTGATACCGATATTCCCATCGGCGGGTGGATACTCAGTTGGAAGACAAATAGGGTTCAACTGGGCGTTCATATCGGACGTGTTAGTACACTCGTTTCTACCTGCGATATCGCTGATGGTTTTAGGAATAGCAGCCAACATACAAACGATGAAACTCATAGTATCGAACATAGTAGCGGAAGACTATGTAATGTATGCGAAAGCGGGGGGACTAAAAGAATCAAAGATAGCCTTCAAATACGTATTCAGGAACGGGTTATTACCGCAAGTAACCAACTTAGCGCTATCTTTAGGGCAAATCTTTGGAGGGGCATTGATAACAGAAATAGTATTCGCCTATCCAGGGATAGGAACGTTACTATACGGAGCGATAAACTCAAACGACTACAACCTAATAATAGGGGTAGTCTCGTTATCGGTAATAGGGATAGCGTCAGCAACGCTCATAATAGATCTAATATATCCACTCTTTGACCCAAGAGTAAGGTACAGATGAGGTGATAATGTTGGAAGGATTCAAAGAATTAATGAAAGATGGAAGGTTCAGGTTTGCGTTCATAGTAATATGTATTTTAGCCTTAATGTCAATACTCTCATTCTTCTCGCCATACGATCCACTAAGGTGGAACGTGGTAGCTAGGGACAAACCACCCAGTTGGCCACACATATTTGGAACGACATCGCAAGGGCAAGACCTATTCTGGCAATCTACATTTGCGATAAGGAACTCACTAACGATAGCGTTAATAGCCTCAGGAATATCGAGGGTGATAGCGATAATCATGGGATTAGTATCGGGGTACAAAGGTGGAAAAACCGACAAAGTACTGATGTCGATAAACGACAGTTTTGTAGTAATGCCGCTCTTACCGATTCTGATACTGATAGCATCGGTAATAAGGGAAAACTTAACGATGGTCCTATTAGGACTCATACTAAGTCTATTTGGATGGGCGTGGGATGCCCGGGTAATACGATCACAAATACTAAGTCTAAGGGAAAGGGAATTCACATACACATCGATACTATCAGGGACAAGAACGTTCAACCTGGTAATAAAAGAATACTTTCCATTCATAATACCGATAATATTCTCGACGTTGATAAACAACATGATATGGGCGGTAGGGATGGAAGTAACGTTATCGGTATTGGGTTTATCCAACACAGAAATACCAACGATAGGAACGATGATACACTGGGCGGTAAACTACCAAGCGATGCTACTGGGATACTGGTGGTGGATACTAACACCTGTAATAATATCGATCTTCTTGTTCGTAGCCTTGTACCTACTCTCAACAAGTCTAAGTGAATACTTAGACCCAAGAACAAGGATACAAAGAATCGGTAAGGCGAAGGAGTGAAAAGGTTGGAAGTATTAAAAACAGAAAAACTAAAATCGTATTACATATTTGAAATGCAAGAAGAGAAAAAAGAAGTAAAAGCGGTCAACGATGTAAGTATAAAGATACAAGAAGATGAAATATACGGGATAGCAGGGGAAAGTGGATGTGGGAAAAGCACATTTCTAAAAACGATATGTGGTTTAGCCGAACCACCACTGAGGATAGTAGATGGAAAGATATACTACGAAGTTGAAGGGAAAGAGATAGACATAACCAAAATGAGTCAAGAAGAATACAGGAAGTTAAGATGGCAATTCATATCGTACATACCGCAAGGATCGATGAGTGCGTTGAATCCGATAATAAGGATAAAAGAATCATTCAAAGACTTTGTGACCTCACACAAAAAGATAAAAGATGAAGAAAAAGAATTTGAAGAACCACTGAAGAAACACCTAACCGCCTTGGGATTACCGCTAAGGGTACTGAAATCATACCCACACCAACTATCTGGAGGGATGAGGCAAAGGACGACGATAGCCTTAGCAACGATACTCAATCCAAGGATCATAGTAGCGGACGAACCTACAACGGCGTTGGATGTAGTAGCGCAAAGGGCGGTAATACAATTACTAAAAGACATACAAAAAATGCAAAAAAACACGATAATACTGGTAACCCACGACATGGCTGTACATGCGAACATAACGGACAGGATGGGGATAATGTACGCAGGGATGTTTGTAGAAGAAGGGAAAACGGATGAGATATTCGAAAACCCACTACATCCATACACAAAATTTCTAATAGGCTCACTACCAAAGATGGGAGACAAAAGTTACAAGGTCAGTGCACCTGGATCGCCCCCCTCACTAGCGAACCTACCACAAGGATGTCCATTCCATCCACGATGTCCATATGCGATGGAAATATGTAAAAAGGAACGTCCACAACTCGTTGAGATAAGTGACGGACACAAATCAGCCTGTTTTTTGAACTCAAAGGAGCGTGTGGAAGATGCAAGAAAATAAAACGGCAATAAATACACAAGAAAAGTTGTTGGAAACGAAAAAGCTACAAAAGGTATTCATAGTAGGAGGGGGATTTGCAAGAAGCAAATTACTAGCGGTAGATGATGTGAACTTTCACATATACAAAAACGAAATATTCACACTTGCGGGGGAAAGTGGATGTGGGAAATCAACAGTTTCAAAGATGCTGCTAGGATTTCTTGAACCAACACAAGGTGAAGTGTACTACAAAGGCAAAGACATAGTAAACCTAAAAAAATGGGAAGAGAAAAAAGAGTTCATGAAAGAAGTACAATCGGTATTTCAAAACCCTTTTGAAACGTTCAATCCGTTGAGGAAGGTAGACAGATACCTATACGACACAGCGAAACAATACGGGATAACAAAGAACGGGCATGGAAAAAGGGTAGAAGAAGCGCTAAAGGCGGTAGGATTAGGTATAACGGAAGTAAAAGGAAGGTACCCCAACGAGTTTTCAGGAGGGCAACTACAAAGGATATCGGTAGCCCGATCGCTCATAACGACACCATCGTTGTTGGTAGCGGACGAACCGGTATCGATGGTGGATGCATCGTTGAGGATGTCGATAGTGAACTTGTTCAAAGATTTAAGGGACAAGTACAACGTAAGTGTATTGTACATAACGCATGATTTAGCAACCGCATACTACGTAAGTGACAGGATAGGGATAATGTTCAGAGGGAACATAATAGAGATGGGTGGAGTGGAAGATGTACTGATGAACCCGAAACACCCATACACACA
>NZ_AZRN01000019.1 GCF_002895565.1 Petrotoga mexicana DSM 14811 | reverse complement strand
AATCAAGGAATGCAACGGATGAAATATCAGAAATACTAACCAACATAACGCAAGGTACGAACAAAGTGAACGAATCGACGAACAAGGTAGTAGGAACGATAGGAGAAATAAACGAAAAGATGGTGAATGTACAACAAAGTTTCAACCGGATAAAAGAAAGGATAGAAAGGATGGACCAAGGGATAGAAAACATGACGGCAAGTGCAGAAGAACAAAGTGCAAGTGCGCAAGAGATGAGCACAGCGATGGACAGGGTAGCGAAAGCGGTAACAGAGATAAGTGAACAACTAGAAAGGTCAAGAAGTGTAATAGACGAACAAGTAAAACAAGGGGTAGGGATAAACGAAGAAGCGAAAGAGTTGAGTGAGTTAGCCACAGAGTTAAAAGGATTAGTTGGAAGTTTTAAAATATAAAATTTTGCTGGGTTGTGCAAAAAGATTTTTAATTGAACAAAGATTTTGGATTTGGGGATCTTAAGGGGTTTACCCCTTAATGCTAACAAATAAAGTGAAAAGGTTGAAAAGTGATTGTTCCTAATATTAGTTGATTGGATAAACTTACTATTGACAATGCTGAATAGAATATTTTAAAATGGATGTAGTTAGATGTGGATTTTACCATTAGTACTAATGGTAAAAAAACAAAAAAGAGGAGGTTAGTAAAATGAAGAAAGTTCTTTTGGTTTTTCTGGTGTTTTTATTGACATTTGGTGGTGCTGTACTCGCGAAGGATGAGGTATTGATAGGGCTTTCTGTTGCTAATTTGCAACTTGAAAGGTGGCAAAAAGATAGAGATATTTTTGTCGATACCGCCGAAAAACTTGGGGCAAAGGTTATTGTACAATCGGCCAATAACGATGATTTACTACAAGTTTCTCAGGTAGAAAATATGATGAATCAGGGAGCTGATGTATTAGTTATCATTGCACATGATGGTTATATTATGGGAAGTGTGGTTGAAGAGGCTCATGCCAATGGAATTCCAGTGATTGCGTATGATCGTCTTTTAATGGAATGTGATTTGGATTATTACATTACTTTCGATCCAATAAGAATCGGGGAAATTCAAGCACAATATTTGGTTGATAAGAAACCAAAAGGTAATTATTTCCTACTCGGAGGATCTCCAACCGATATGAATGCACATTTTGTTAGGGAAGGTCAAATGAAGGTTCTTCAGCCTTATATTGATAGTGGAGCAATAGAAATAGTAGGAGACCAATGGGCAAAAGACTGGTCAGCACAAGAAGCTATGAAAATTGTGGAAAATGCTTTAACCGCAACTCAAAATCAGATTGATGCAATTGTTGCTTCCAACGATAGTACAGCTGGAGGAGCGGTAGAAGCATTAAAGGAACAGGGACTAGCAGGAAAAGTTTTAGTATCTGGTCAAGATGCAGATTTGGTTGCCTGCCAGAGAGTAGTTGAAGGTACACAAACAGTGACTGTCTATAAACCTATAAAGGATATCGCTACTATGGCTGCTATTATGGCTGTTTCAGCGGCTAAGGATATTCATATTCCAACAAATGGAACAATTAACAATGAGTATAAAGAGGTATCTACTTTCTTCTTGGAACCTATTCCTGTTGATAAGACTAACATTGTAGAAACAGTTGTAAAAGATGGTTTTCATAAGTTAGAAGATGTATATAAAAATGTTCCCAGATCTCAATGGCCGAAAGTAGATTAAACAAAATTTTGAATATTTGGGTTAGGGGTCAATCCCTAACCCTCTCAGTCTAATTTCTATGACGTATAACAATTGAGGTGATTAAATGGCCACTCTTTTAGAATTGAAAAACATATCAAAAGAGTTTCCTGGAGTAAAAGCTCTTGAAAATATCAATTTAAAAATAGAAGAAAATACGATCCATGCTCTTTGTGGCGAAAATGGAGCAGGGAAGTCTACTTTGATAAGTATTTTAGGTGGAATATATCCATTAGGAACATATGAAGGTGAAATTTATTTACATGGTGAAAGAGTGAAATTTAGAAATCCTAAAGAGGCTGAAGAAGCTGGGATAGCTGTTGTTCACCAAGAATTGAGTCTATTTGATGAATTAAATATCGTTGAAAACATCTTTATGGGAAAAGCTATTGTAAAAGGTGTTTCGATAGATTGGAATGAAATGATCAAGGAAACTCAGAAATGGTTAAAAAAATTGAAGATGGAGAATGAAAATGTTCTTACTAAAGTAAAATACTTAGGTTCCGCAAAACAACAGTTAATTGAAATTGCTAAAGCGTTAGTTAAAAATTGCAACATTTTAATTTTGGATGAACCAACTTCCTCTTTAACAGAAAATGAAACAAAGATATTATTTGATATTTTGAAAGAGTTGAAATCTGAAGGGATCACCTCTATTTATATTTCACATAAGCTTGACGAAATTTTTGAGTTAGCTGACACAGTCAGCGTTTTAAGAGATGGTAAATTAATTGACACAAAGCCGATTAGTGAAGTAAAAGAAAGTGATCTCATAAAAATGATGGTGGGGAGAGAAATAAATCAAATGTTCCCCAAAAGGCATTATATTCCCAACGAAATAGTATTTGAAGTGAGTAATTATACACTTTATGAGAAATATGATCCTCAAAGAAAAGTCGTTGAAGATGTTAGTTTTAACCTTAGAAAAGGAGAAATATTAGGTCTTTTTGGATTAGTTGGTGCCGGTAGGACAGAATTAATGACTAGTATAATAGGATTCAATTCGAGTAATAAAAGAGGAAAGATATTTTTGAACGCTAAAGAATTAGAAATAAGTTCACCAAGGCAAGCGTTAGAACTAGGAATAGCTTATTTATCCGAAAATAGGAAAAATTTGGGGATATTTCCCAATTTATCTGTAAGGCAAAACCTGTCAATTACTTTTATTAAAGAGTTCGGTAGTTATTTTAAAATATCTGAAGAAGACGAAATAGTAGAAGCTCTTAGAATGATCAAACAATTAAATATTAAAGCTTCTTCTCCAGAAGCGAATATCACTACTTTAAGTGGGGGAAATCAACAAAAAGTTTTACTTGGTAGAAATTTGATAAGGACACCAAAAATATTGATTATGGATGAACCTACAAAAGGAATAGACGTTGGGGCCAAACAAGAAATATATTCATTAATGAATGATTTAACATCTCAAGGTATATCAATAATTATGATTTCTTCTGAATTACCAGAAATAATAGGTATGAGCGATAGGGTAATAGTTATGCATGAAGGTAAGTTTATGGGAGAATTAGAAAATATTAATCACGATTTAACCCAAGAAGAAGTTATGTACCTTGCAACTGCGACTGAAGGAGGAGGGGTATTTTGAAAAAGAAAAAGATTAATTTAAATTTAAGATCATACATGATGATAATAGCTTTAATAGTAATTTGGGTTTTTTTTGCCATCTTGACCGAAGGTTCTTTTTTAAGCGCTAGGAATATTTCTAATTTGTTTAGACAATCAGTGTTTCTATCGGTATTAGCAATGGGGATGGTATTTGTTATAATATTAGGGCAAATAGATCTTTCGGTTGGTTCTATTGTAGGACTAACAGGAGGCATTGTAGCAATTTTGCATGTATGGTTCGGAATGGATCCCTTAATTTCTATCCTCATTACTTTAGGTATTGGACTTTTGATAGGTTTATGGAATGGATATTGGGTAGCTTATCGAGGAGTTCCAGCCTTTGTTGTTACATTAGGTGGTATGCTCATTTTCAGAGGAATACTATTAGGAATTACAAAAGGTACTACTATTGGTCCAATGAGAGGTTTTTTTGAGTTTCTAGGGAAGGGCTATCTGTCCAATATTATAGGGATAATAATAGGAGTTATCGGTGCTATTTTTATAATTGTAGCAGAACTTAATTCATGGAAAAAGAAAAAATCTCATGGATTAAATGCTCCTTCTTTAAAAGTGGAATTTTTAAAGTTATTAGCTTATACTTTATTAATAGCTATTTTTATTCTAATTTTTAATTCTTATCGAGGAGTTCCTTTTCCCGTATTAATAACTCTTATTCTTTTAATATTTTTTACTTATATTTCTCAAAATACAGTTTTTGGAAGATATATATATGCAATTGGTGGCAATAGTCAGGCGGCAACTTTGTCTGGGATAGACGTAAAAAAGATTACACTTATAGTTTTTATGATTAATGGATTGTTAGCAGCTTTTGGAGGTATTTTTTTAACTTCTCGACTTAATGCTGCATCAGTTTCAGGCGGAGAAGGAGCGGAGTTAGATACAATAGCTGCGTGTGTTATAGGTGGTACAAGCTTAATGGGTGGAATTGGTACTGTTGTTGGTGCAGTAATTGGAGCGATTGTTATGGCAAGTTTAGACAATGGAATGAGTCTTATGAATGTCCCTGTGTTTTGGCAGTCTATAATAAAAGGGTTAGTATTAATATTTGCAGTATGGTTTGATGTTGCAAGTAAAAAGAAAGAGGCATAACTATTTGCAAAATAACATATAGGAGGTCTTAAAATGGCAGAATACTTCAAAGATATTAAAAAGGTTGAGTATGTAGGTAAGGAATCAAAGGATCCACTAGCTTTTCATTATTATGATCCCGAGAGAAAAATTGGTAATAAAACTATGGAAGAACACTTGAGATTTTCTGTGGCATATTGGCACACTTTCACTGCAGAAGGAAGGGACATGTTCGGGGTCGAAAGTGCCAACAGAGAATGGAACAAATTTTCGGATCCGTTAGATAAAGCTTACGCAAGATGTGATGCAGCATTTGAGTTCATGAGCAAATTAGGGGTTAAGTATTTTTGTACCCATGACAGAGACTTAGTTGATGAACAAGAAACGTTGAGAGAAACAAATAAGTTATTAGATAAAGTAGTAGAAAGAATAAAGGAGAGAATGAAAGAAACAGGTATAAAGCTTCTTTGGGGAACGTCAAATCTTTTCACTCATCCAAGGTTTATGCAGGGTGCAGCTACATCTTGTGATGCAGATATATATGCATATGCCGCTGCACAGGTGAAAAAAGCACTTGAAATAACTAAGGAATTAAATGGTGAAAATTACGTTTTCTGGGGTGGAAGAGAAGGATATGAAACCCTTTTAAACACTAATATGGAGTTGGAATTGAACAATTTGGCTAATTTTTTACACATGGCTGTAGATTACGCCAAAGAAATTGGTTTTGATGGCCAATTTTTGATAGAACCCAAACCAAAAGAGCCCACAAAACATCAATATGATTTTGATGTTGCGAACTCTTATGCATTTTTACAAAAGTACGATCTTGATAAGTATTTCAAGTTCAATATAGAAGCAAATCATGCCACTCTTGCTGGTCATACTTTTCAACATGAATTAAGGTATGCAAGGATAAATAATATATTGGGAAGCGTTGATGCTAACATGGGTGATCTATTGTTGGGATGGGATACAGATCAATTCCCAACAAACGTATTTGAAAACGTTTTGGCAATGTATGAAATACTTAAGAATGGAGGAATAGCTCCGGGTGGTTTGAACTTTGACTCACATGTTAGAAGACCTTCTTACGAAAATATTGATCTGTTTTACGCTCATATAGCAGGAATGGATGCATTTGCGTTAGGATTGATATTAGCCAATAAGATTTTAGAAGACAAAGTTTTGGAAGACTTTGTAGAAAAAAGGTATAATAGTTTTAATGAAGGAATGGGTAAAAAGATAGTAGATGGACGAACTAATTTCAAAGAACTCGAAGAGTATGTACTAGATAAAAAAGTGGGAGTACCAAAATCGGGAAGACAAGAATATTTGGAAAACTTATTAAATTTGTGTATCTACGAATAGACAATAAATCAGGAGGCTTTGTTTTGAAGATAAAGAAAATCAATGCAGAAAGAATGGGATATTCAAACAAATTAATGGTTTTCAATTTAATCAGATATTATTCTGGAATTTCAAGAAATGAGATTTCTAAGCTTACAGGTTTGGATAAAAGTACTGTGACAAAGATAACGTATGATTTAATTTCTAAAAAATTAATAGAAGAAGGAGATAGAAAATCTTCTAAAGGGGTTGGAAGGAAACCTATAAAACTGGAAGCAGCAAAAGGTGTTGCTGCTTCCATTATCGTTAAGGTTGGAGTTGAAAAAACAGTCGTAGGTCTTGGATATATGAACAATTCAATAAATAAGATTGTTGAATTTGAAACCCCAAAAAATTTTAATGTTTTTATTGGTAAATTAGCTGTTGAGATAAAAAGAATATATGAAAATGCTAATGGGAATAATATAGTAGGCCTTTCTTTTTCTTTTCCAGGAATGATCGATAGGAAAAACTTGATTATCGAATACGTACCCCATTTTAATTGGAGTGAGATCGATCTTAGAGGAGCAATTTTGAAAGAACTACCTCAATGTGACAAACCAATTTTCGCTGCAAATGAGGCAAAGTTAGCTCTACAAGCAGAGATGTATTTTAACAAAAATATCGCAAACCTCAACAATGGAGTCTATGTTTTCATATCTCAGGGAATAGGAGGAGCTTTGCTTATAGACGGTCAAATTCATTTGGGACCTAATTACACAGCGGGTGAATTTGGTCACATGAGCATCGATGAAGATGGAGAAAAATGTTTTTGCAATAATCAAGGATGTTGGGAAACGTTTGCCTCAATTGATACCGTTTCTAAGATATACGAATACAGCAATGGACGATTGGAAGGCAACAATTACGAAGAAAAATTCAGGAATCTTCTTTTAAAAGCCGAAAAGAAGGAAGGAAACGCCAATGAAATAATTAAACAGATGTTGTATTATTTAGGAGTAGGAACAGTTAATTTAATAAATATCTTGAATCCTGAGTTTGTAATTTTTGGGGGGTATGGGTATCTTTTTCCTGATGATTATTTCACAGAGATTCAAAATATTATAAGGACGCGAACTCTGAAACCAGCATTAAAATCTTTTAAAAAACCTTTGAGACCATTTTTTGATATAGATACAGCATGTCTAACGGGAGCAAATTTAAGGGTGATGGATGATTTTGCAGAAAAAGCTGTTATTTAGAATGAGGTGATCAGTTTGCACAAATATTTAGGAATAGATGTTGGAACAACCGGATTGAAGGGTTTAGTTGTATCTGAAGAAGGAGAAGTTTTGGATAGTTATTCCTATCCATTAGAAATGAAAGTTCCCAAACCTGCATGGGCTGAACAAGACCCTGAAGATTGGTGGATTGGTGTATACGACATATTAAAAAAAGTGTCCAGAACGCATCAAATAGATGTAATAGGGTTTTCCGGACAAATGCATAGCTTAGTGGTTTTGGATGAAAATAATAAACCTATTAGGCCCGCAATCCTTTGGTGTGATCAAAGAACCACTCCCCAATGCAAAGAAGCTACAGAAGCTTTTGGTGGTGAAGAAAAGGTTATCTCCAAAATAGGCAATCCCTTTTTGGAGGGTTTCACTTTCCCAAAAATACTGTGGTTAAAAGAAAATGAAACAGATAATTTTAAAAAAATAAAGAAGATTCTTCTACCTAAGGATTATATAGTTTTTAAGCTAACAGGAACCATTGGCATAGACTACTCCGATGCGTCTGGAACAGCTTGTTTTAATGTAAAAACAAATTATTGGGATGAAGAGATATTTGAAACTTTTGGTATTAATATGGATATAATGCCTGAATTGTATCCTTCTTATGGGATTCGAGGTGAAATAAAAGAAAACCTACAAAAAGAATTAGGATGGAAGAACACAAAAGTTGTTTCAGGAGGAGCAGATAATGCATCAGCTGCGTTTGGGATAGGTATATCGAAAGCAGGAGAGTCGATGGTTAGTATTGGAACTTCGGGTACTGTTCTAACTCTTACTGATAAAAAAGAACCTGATTTATCAGGAAAAACACATTACTTTAACTATGTAATAAAAGATAAATATTATTACATGGGTGTAATGCTTTCAGCCGCTCATTCTCTAAATTGGGTTAAAAATCGATTTTTTCCCAGTTTGGATTGGGCAGAAATAGAAGAAAGAATAAACCAATCAGTACCAGGTTCAAACGGTGTTATTTTTCTTCCTTACTTAAACGGAGAAAGAACCCCACATAGAGACCCTAACGCAAGAGGTGTGTTCTTTGGAATTTCTTCTTTGAATACTGAAAACGACATACTAAGGGCAACCATGGAAGGTATAACCTTTGGCCTTAGAGATTCCTTTGAACTTATAAAAGAAAAAACCGAGATAAAAGATATTAGAATAGTTGGGGGAGGATCCAAAAATAAAAGTTGGGCAAAGATTGTTGCAACAAACTTCAAAATACCCGTTAAAATGCCTAAAATTGATGAAGGCGGTGCGTATGGAGCAGCTATGTTGGCTGCAGTAGGAGATGGCCAAAAGCTTGAAGATGTTTTAAAATGGGTAAGATTCAAAGAAATTATTGAACCTAATTATCAAGATACAAAGATTTACGATGATTATTATGGAATTTATAAGAATTTGTATAAATCGTTGAAAGGAAATTTTGAAGAGTTGGCAAAAATTCAAAGATGATATATAAAAGAGCGGCTTTAGCCGCTTTTAAAATTTTTAGTTTAATTCCGACTTTTTTTGTGATATAATTATTGTTGATTATTAAACAGTAAGGGGTACATGGCGAAGCCCGTTTCGATTCAGCTGGGTAAAGGATTATAACTTGCTTCCTTAGATGTGTGGACTGCGGGGCAAAAGGCAAAGAACTTTTATCCTTATGGGTGGGCTGCGGGGTGAAGG
This sequence comes from Petrotoga mexicana DSM 14811, assembly GCF_002895565.1. Classification (GTDB taxonomy): domain Bacteria; phylum Thermotogota; class Thermotogae; order Petrotogales; family Petrotogaceae; genus Petrotoga; species Petrotoga mexicana. The sequence goes on along the minus strand of NZ_AZRN01000019.1, from coordinate 7,370 downwards.
GGCGCTATATATAGTTTTAGAATTTCTAAAGACTGTAAAATTAATCACTTCGAGGGGGCATTAGAAAAAATTGAAAGTATTATTTATGAACAAGTTAAACTCGTACTGGAAAGAAAAAATTAGGGAATTGAAGAAATTATTTCCCAACGATGAATTTCTAGATAGTGAAGAAATCAGCAATGTAGAAAATGCTATGGAAGTTACAGATGCAATAGTGTTTGGTGGAGACTTGGATGAGAATATCTTGAGAAAATCAAAGAATTTGAAAATAATTTTTGTTCCATATGCTGGGGTGAACCAATTACCCTTAGAAATACTAAAAGAAAAAGGCATTAGCGTTGCAAATAGTCATGGTAACGCTAGAATAGTGGCAGAAAGGGCTTTTGCCCTTGCTTTAGCTCTTCTTGGGAAAATTGTGCCTTATCATAACGATTTAAAAGAAGGAATTTGGCATGGATTTAGTGCTGGAGAAAGTGTTAAAGATTCATGGGTATCTATTCAAAACAAAAGTTGTGCAATATTGGGATTAGGCAATATAGGGAAAAATCTTGCACAAATGCTTAAAACTTTTGACTGTAAAATTGTGGGCTATAAAAGAAATGCAAATATAGATATTGAAAATGTGGATGAGATTAGTTCTGATTTAGATTATGTAATAGAAGAAAGTGAAATTGTATTCGTAACTCTACCTTTGACGAAATATACAAAAGGACTTATCGATGAAAAGGTGTTTAATAAAATGACTGGCAAGTACATAATAAACGTTGGAAGAGGTGATGTTATAGATCAAAGGGCACTATACGAAGCTTTGAAATCTAAAAAATTAGCTGGAGCCGCTATAGATGTTTGGTATAATTATCCCTCCAAAGAAAAGCCATCAATTTTGCCAGCTAATTACCCAATTCATACCTTTGATAACGTTGTTTTGTCTCCACATGTTGGAGGCTATAACACTGAAGCTACGAGGTATAGTATCGATGAAACCATAGAAAATATAAAAGGCTTTCTAAAAAGTGGTACGGCAAAAGACTTAATTGATTTAGAATTTGGATATTGAATTTAAAGCATAAGTGTTGAACGCAGGTACTTTATAGAATGGCAAGCAAAAGGGCTCCGATAAAAAATAAGATTTTTAATATGTCTGAAGCCTTAGAGTAAAACGAGATATTATCGTTTGGGTTGACAAAAAAGATCCCCGTTTTTTCCTCTTTGGTTTCAAATATGTTGGTGATTCTTCCATATTTATCGATTGAGCCGGTTAAGCCTGTATTTGAAACTTGAATGAAATCTCTTCTCGTTTCTACTGCTCTAAAAACGCCCTGACTGAAGTGTTGAAACAGGCCGGTTTTTGAATTAAACCAACCGTCGTTAGATATTGCAATCAATAAATTTGCTCCATTCTTAGCTTGATTAATTGAAACTTCAGGAAAATAAGTTTCAAAACATATTTGTACACCAAAATTAGTTCCGTCTAATGAAAAGGTTGAGTATTCTTCCCCAGGAGTATAATAGTTTAATAATCTAAAAACATCAAAGTTTCCAAATATAGTTTCATACGGTAAAAATTCGGCAAATGGTGTTAATTTAACCTTATCGTAGATACCCTCAATACTCCCATGTTGGTTATATACCCAGGCAGAGTTAAAATGGTTATCGTTTTCTATCCTTGGGTGTCCTAATATTACAGGTTTGTATAAGTTTTGAATGTCTCTTACCATTTGACTTTCTATTTCTGATTTTGAGATGTCTTCAAGAAAAGTTGATTCTGGAAAAACTACTACATCCACATCCCTATTTTTAAATTCGTCGATATTCTTAGAAAAAGTTGAATAATCTTGTATTGGATTTGAGAAGTACTTGATCTCTTGAGGAACATCCGTTTGAACGACTCCAACCTTTATGGAATCGTTTGTGCCATTGATAGGAGGTAGATACCTCACTATAGCAAAGTTAGAAATGTATATAGTAGTAAATATGGCAAGAATTTTAAATACCTTGTCACGTGAATTATCGAAAGCTATCAAGGCATTGACGAAAACTATGATAAAAGTGAGACCAAAAGACCCTATAATAGAGGCAATTTGTATTATTCCAGTATGATCGTAAAGGGCGTATGATAAATTTCCTCCCATAAAAGCCAAATCTCCAAAACCCCTCAAAATTTCCGCAACAGTGTAGGCAAAAGAATAGAAAAAGACCAATGAAAGATAATTGTATTGTCTATCTTTTCGATGATAAAGTTCTGATAAAAGCCAAATGATGAGATAAGGTATCATTAAAAGTACTATCATTCCAACGTATCCAAAAAAACCAACGATTGGAGAATAATTTTTTAAAATTTGGGGTATATTTTTGGTTAAAGTAGGAAGCAGCCACCAAAGAGTAGTTACAAGCATGGAAGAGGAATATATTATCGTATGGAGTAATCTTTCATAGTGAGTTTTTGATCTGGTCATATTCCTCAGAAAGAAAACCAATGAAAACCAAATGAAAAAAGAAAATAAATTACCTGGCATAGCCAAACCGGTTAAAACACCTGAAATTAAAGTAAGTAGATAATTCATAACTACCCCCTGAATTATATTTTGAAAATCTTGTTTCTTGTATAATTATGCTGTCGTTACAATATTATACAGCAAACTTTGTGATAGTTCAAGAAATCTGATATAATTAGGATAACTAACAAAATCTGTATAGCTGCTTTATCCTTAGAGGGTGGGGAGCGGGGCAAAAGGTAAAGAATTTTTATCCTTATGGGCGCTATATATAAAGTTTTAGAATTTCTAAAGATAGAAAAATCTGTATAAGAGGGGGTAAAAAAGATGTCTAAATTGGAAGAATTTAAAGAATTTCAAGCCAAAATTTCAAGATACAGTCAAGCTATTGCACTAATGCACTGGGATTTAGAAACTAACGCTCCAAACAATGCTTTTGAGTATCGTTCTAAAGCTTTAGGAGAACTTATGGAGTCACTGTTTAGAATGTCCGTTTCCGATCAGATGGGTGAATTTTTGGATTATTTTTCAAAGAAGGAAAATTATGATGAATTAAGTGATATTGATCAAGCAATGGTAAGGGTAACCAAGAAAGATTTCGATAAGTTTAAAAAGTTGCCTCCACAACTTATCCGACAATTAGCCGAAACGACTTCAAAAGCAGGTCATTTTTGGAAAAAAGCCAGGGAAGAAAATAACTTTTCTTTGTTTGAACCTTATTTGCAAGAAGTCGTATCTTTAGAAAAAGAACAAGCAGAGGCTTTAGGATATGAAAAAAATAGATATGATGCTCTTTTAGACTTATTCGAGCCTGGAATGAAAACAGAAACGTTGAAAGGCACAATAAATTACTTAAAAGAGCATCTCCTACCCTTTATGAAAGAGCTTTTAGAAAAGGGAAAAGAACCAAGGTACGATTTTTTTGAAGGTGATTTCGACGTAAATAAGCAGAAAGAGTTATCTCTGGAAGCGTTAAAATTTATGAATTTCGATTTCGATTCTGGACGTATGGACATGTCTGCTCATCCTTTCACTACAAAAATTGGTCCAAGGGACGTTAGAATTACAACAAGATACAACAATAAAGATTTGAGATATTCTTTATTTTCAACTATGCACGAAGGTGGACACGCTTTATACGAACTTCATATCCCTGAAGAATTTTTTGAAACTTCTTTGGATGAAGGTACTTCTATGGCTGTGCATGAATCTCAATCAAGATTTTGGGAAAATATTATAGGAAGAGGTCCTCATTTTTGGGCGTTCTTTTCTAAAAAGTTGAAAGATATTTTCCCATCTTTTGAGGGAATAAGCAGTGATGAACTTTATAAAGGTGTCAATATAGTTAAAAAAGATTTCATCAGGACTGAGGCAGATGAAGTAACTTATAACTTTCATATTATGTTGAGATTTGAAATCGAAGAAGCACTGATCAACGATAGAATAAAGGTAAATGAATTACCAACCGTTTGGAACGATAAAATGAAAGAATATTTAGGTATCGTGCCACCAAACAACGCCGTAGGTGTTTTGCAAGATGTTCATTGGTCAAATGGGCAATTTGGTTATTTTCCTTCATACATGTTGGGCAATCTTTACAGTGCTCAATTGTTCTCAAAATTGAAAAAAGATTTAAAAGATTATCCATCTCAAATAGAAAAAGGAGATTCAAAAGAAGTTTTGAACTGGATGGTTGAGAATGTCCATAAGTACGGTAAAATGTACGAACCAGAAGAACTTTTGAAAAAGGTTACAGGTGAAACTCTTAATCCCAAATATTTTGTTGACTATATAAAAGAGAAGTTTTCTGCAATTTATGGATTATAATTAAAATCCCCCATCTATATACGATGGGGGATTTTAAAATGTGCGCCCAGCATGCGCAATAGCTAAGCGGTGAAAGTCCGCTGTGGACCAGATAGCGGGAACCACTAGTCGAAGGCAAGGGTGTCCATCGTGAGGTGGAATCTGAAGGAAGCCCAAGGCAAAGTCCCGGTCCGATGAACAAGAACCAGATACAAGGCTAAGTGAAGTGGACGAGTTTGCATTTCAAAACGAAGTCCAATAGCTATCCAGAACTTCACGGAGTAAATCTGGCGGATAGATGGGATGAAAGTTATTGCACTTACCTGGGGAGATCTCAAGAATACGCTGATAAGGCAACCCATGCAGCAATGTATGGCTGAATCTTGAGAAGTCAGCAGAAGTCATAGTACTCATTGGAAGATGAGGAAGGACTGAACAACAGGAGGTTTCGAATCTTGAAAGATGCGAAGGGACTAAGAAAATGGGGTTAACTTCGATCCTGGAAACGTATAACCTAAAGCATGAATTCTGTTGAACCGCCGTATACCGAACGGTACGTACGGTGGTGTGGGAGGACGGTAGATAAATTAATTATCTACCTCCTACCCGATTGATCTGGCTTATTTGTTTTCTTTTTCGCCTTTTTCTTTTTTCTCTTCTTTTGATAATTTCTTGAGGTTTTCACTCACATAGTAATAAAATGTGCCTTCTTCGTATTCACCGTTTTCATTTGGTGTCCCTGCTTTGTAATCTGTCATTAGTTCGATCGCTTCGTCTATATTATCAATCGCCCAAATATAGAACTTTCCATTTTGTATATCTTCGTTTATTTCGTCTTTTAATACAATATTATCAATATTCTTACTTGGAATAATTACCCCTTGGTCTCCTGTAAAATTGAGATTTTTACAGGCGTCGTAAAATCCTTCTATTTTTTCGATTATTCCTCCGACTGGTAAAGCTTCTCCGCTTTGATTCATAGATCCGGTGATGGCAATATTTTGTTTCAATGGAATGTTAGCTATAGAAGACATTAAAGCCAGAGTTTCTGCTATTGTAGCGCTGTCTCCTTCAATGATAGAGTAAACTTGTTCAAAATTTAAAGAAACGCCGAAGCCTGTTTCTATAAAAGAAGAAAATTTATGTTTGAAATAGTTTTCTATTATCAATGAAGATTTTTTGTATATTTTCCCGCTTAAATCAATATCCCTGTGTATATTTATGATTTTTTCAGAAGAGGATCTGTAACTTTTTGCTGTTATTTTGACTGGATGGCCAAAGGTGAAATCTCCTGTATCCAAAACAGTCAATCCATTTATTTGCCCAATTTCAGAGCCTTCAGTTCTTATGTCAATCTTTTGTTCTTTAATTGCATTAAATAATTTTTTCTTATGAAATGAAAACATCTTTTCTCTAAACTTTATAGTATCTTTTATATCTTTGGAGGTTATATATGGGCTTGTTCCATTTTTTCTAGAAATGTTGCAAGAGTCTATTAGTAGATTCTTAATTTCCCCCAATTTTAAAGAGAACCTTTTGTTATTTCCATTCATCCTACAACTGTACTTGATTATCTCTTCAATCGCATCTTTTGTAAAATGTGAGATATCGTTTTCTTCCACTGTGTTGCTTAAGAAAGCTAAAAATTTATTTAAATTCTCGTTACTTAACTCTGCCTCATAGTCAAATTGTGATTTTATAGGAAAAAGTTTTTCGAATTCGCTATCGTAAACTCTTAATAAATCGTACACCCATTCTTCTCCAATGAGTACTACTTTAACGGTTAAAGATAAAGGTTCTGGTTCCAAACTTTCAACGTTCGAATAGCCTTCAGCAGTTTGAATATTTTCAATTTTTACTTCTTTTTCAGATAAAACCCTTTTAATTACCTCCCAAGCGTAAGGTTTTCTTAAAACTTTTTCCGCTTCCATGATTAAATAACCACCATTTGCCCTGTGGAAAGCCCCCGATTTTATCATTGTAAAATCAGTTTGGAGAAGTCCCATTTGGGAATAATACTCTATTCTACCAACCAAATTTGAAAAAGTGGGGTTATCTTCTTCTATCACAGGAGCACCTTGTAGATAAGAATTATCTACTACAATGTTGACATTGTATCTTTTTTCTTTAAGATAAGTTATTAGGTTTTGATTTTCAGAAGTTAATTGGGATAAATGAGAAGCTATGTCTTCTTTTAAGTTTTGAAGGTATTCAAAAACATCTGAATATTTGAGATATTTCTTTTCAAGGGGTTCAAAAAGCTTAGCTAAGCTAAATGCAGCCCAATAGCGTCGTAAGTTTTTAACTTCCTCCCAGTATTCTTTATCCATCTCCGTGATCTTTACCATAGTTTTTTCAATTAATTCTCGCAACTTCTCTGAATTTTTTCTAAAATACTCCTTTATCTCTTCTGGAAGATTTTCAAACTCTGAGCTGCTTATTTTTTTGCCGTCATACACTGGAACGCTGACTATACCTTTTTCAGAAGCCTCAAGTATAAAACCAAGAGATTGAGCCTGTTTTCTTAGATCGGACCACAATTTTTCCCTCTGCTCGTTGTATTCTTTTTCTAATGAACTTAATCTTTGTTGGAATTCTTCCGTCTGCATAGTTTTATTTAAAACTTGTACAGACGAATTAATAATAGATTGCAATTCAGATTTGAAATTTTTGGCCTCTCCTGCGGGTAGTTTCAATAGCTTGGGTTTCTTTTCTTCTTTGAAATTAAAAACATACAGAAGATCTTGAGGAGCTTTTTGAGTTAATGAAATTCTTTCGATGATCTTTCGAGTCATACCTCTTCTACCACTACGGTTTGGACCAACAATGAAAACATTGTTTGAATCGTTACTGCTTTCCAAGGCAAATTGTAGGATTTCACATGCATCCGTTTGTATGGTGTAATCTTGATAAGAACCAATTTTTATTTCTGAAGTGTTATCGATGTTGATATCTGGGATTTTAATTTCAAAATCACTTAAAGTAAGTTTCATGATTCATGCCTCCTTTATTTGCACTTTTACCACCTTTAGAAATTCTAAAAACTTGATAAATAGCGCCCCTTCGCCC
>NZ_AZRN01000018.1 GCF_002895565.1 Petrotoga mexicana DSM 14811 | reverse complement strand
AGGGGGCGATACCTACTCTCACACGTCTTAGCGTACTACCATCGGCACGATACGGCTTAACCGTCAGGTTCGGTATGGTTCTGGGTGTTTCCCGTATCGTTTTCTTCACCCCCTATTACTCATTCACAAGTGCATAGAGTTTCGTCCAAAGCCTCGGGCTATTAGTACCGCTCGGCTCAATACTTCTCAGTACTTACACCTGCGGCCTATCTACGTCTTCTTCTCAGACTGCCCTTACCTCTTACGAGTGGGAAGCCTCTTGTTTGGGCCCGTTTCCCGCTTAGATGCTTTCAGCGGTTATCGGTTATATGTGTGGCTACTCAGCTCCTGCTATTTGCATAACAGCTGATTCACCAGGGACATACTCACTCCGGTCCTCTCGTACTAGGAGCAACCCCCTTCAAGCTTCCTACCCCCGCAGCAGATAGGGACCGAACTGTCTTACGACGTTCTGAACCCAGCTCACGTACCGCTTTAATGGGCGAACAGCCCAACCCTTGGGACCGGCTTCAGCCCCAGGTTGCGATGAGCCGACATCGAGGTGCCAATCCACGCCGTCGATGTGAACTCTCGGGCGTGATTAGTCTGTTATCCCCGGGGTAACTTTTATCCGTTGATCGACGGCCCTTCCTCTCAGAACCGCCGGGTCACTAAGTCCAGGTTTCCCTCCTGTTCGACTCGTCAGTCTCTCAGTTAAGCAGGCTTTTGCCTTTGCACTCTTCAGTGGATTCCCAACCCACTTGAGCCTACCTTCGAACACCTCCGTTACCTTTTTGGAGGCAACCGCCCCAGTTAAACTGCCCTCCTAACACTGTCCAGGTCAAGCTCTTCACTTTCTCCCGTTAGTAACCCATCGTTGTAAGGGCGGTATCCCACGGTCGGCTCCAGCTGCCCTGGCGAGCAGCTTTCTTCGCCTCCCGCCTATCCTGTACATACAACGATAAGTTACAATGTCAGGTTACAGTAAAACTCCACGGGGTCTTTCCGTCTAGCTGCGGGTCCTCGGCATCTTCACCGAGACTGTAATTTCACCGGATCCTTCGTTAAGACAGCTCCCTAGTCGTTACGCCTTTCATGCAGGTCGGAACTTACCCGACAAGGAATTTCGCTACCTTAGGACCGTTATAGTTACGGCCGCCGTTTACCGGGGCTTCAGTTCGAAGCTTGCACCTCTCCCCTTAACCTTCCGGCACTGGGCAGGCGTCAGTCCCTATACTTCCACTTCCGTGTTCGCAGAGACCTGTGTTTTTGGTAAACAGTCGCTAGGGACTTGTCACTGCGGCTCTATTAGTATGATTGCTCATACTAATAGTCCACCCCTTCTCCCGAAGTTACGGGGCTATTTTGCCTAGTTCCTTAACGAAGGTTATTCCGCTCCCCTTCGCCTTCTCAGCTCGTCTACCTGTGTCGGTTTCCAGAACGGGCAGTAAAAGGATCAACGCTACACGAGGCTTTTCTCGACAGTGTGATTGTCTACCGTTGGCCTTGCGGCCTCCCCATCACGACTCCTCCTCTGCCAGCGGATTTCCCTACCA
>NZ_AZRN01000017.1 GCF_002895565.1 Petrotoga mexicana DSM 14811 | reverse complement strand
ACCATATTTGACAAGGAGCCTGTTTTTTATTGATTCATAGTATTCTTTGGATCGGGGTTTTGTAAAATTGATTCTTTTGTAAGACTCATTTAGAATGTTGAACAATTTTACTTTTACAATATCATTTTGACTTAGTTGATCGATTGTGTCAAGAATATTCTTTGCTAGGAAATAGTACTTTTGTGAATATTTTTCTATTTTGTAAAGTTCCAAGCCTGAAAACGTATAATTTAATTCCCCTCTCAAGCCAGTCCATGACCTTAAGTATATACTCAATACATTTCCTTGTACAATCTTTGGAGATATTATAGCCTCTTTATGGTATTTGTCTATTCCTTGAACGAATTGACCATTTACAAAGAGCAAAGATTCAGGATAATCAGGAATAACGTCCAAATCACCATCTTTTTCTAAAGAAACCTTCAAAAAAAGTCTTTCTTCGCCAATATTCTCAGGCAGCTCGATGTTTTTTCTAAACCAAAATACCTTATCGTACCCTCCCCACGTTTCTTCTATTTCTATCTTTTTCCAGTCTATTGAATCGTTGAGTTCTGGCTTGAATTTCCTTTCTTTGTCTTCAAAGTATTCCATTTGCGGAATTTGCAGAATACTTAGAGTTTGAAATTTTTTTACTTCTCTTAATCCATTTTCTAACTTTTTCTTGGTTATGTTTTCTAACATGCTTTATCCTCTTTAGGTGGAATTATTATTAATTGAATTTGTTACTTCTTATTTATAGTTTTCTCATTGGTAAATTTTCATACAATTTCATCATGATTTCTATATCCTTTACGCCATCTGTTGTTCCACTTTTTGAAAGGCAAGCTGTAGCAGTGGCTGTTCCATATCATTCATTTTAGGGCCGCCAAGAACAAAAACGGGTACTTTTAAATTATTAACTAATTCTTTAAATTCAGTTTCATCGCCGGTGTATGGAATCTTCAATATATCTGCTCCAAATTCAAGTGCCATTCGTGAGGCATGTTCTATAAGCTCTGGATCATTCTTCTTCTCTTTTGGTATGCTATTGCCCCATAAGACAGGTTCAACCATGAGCGGTATATTCCATTTGTCGCACTCATTGGCTACCTTTTCCACAACTTCTATACTCTCCATCTGGATATTTTCTTTTTCTCCCCAGGGCAGTAAGACTTTGACTACATCAAAAGCATATCTTATGGCAAATTGAATGTCAGCTATTAGTTTATGACCAATCGTATCGCCACTACCTCCGGAAATTGGTGCTTCTTTTCAAATTCTTTTAAAGTTTGGATCTGTAAATATATCAGTTGCATCGTCACTGTGAGAAGAAAATTCAGAAATAACGGCACCTTCTTCTCCAGCCTTGAACCAATGTAAGGTATTTGGAGGTATGGTGTGTTGTTCTGCTGAGTTTAAAATTATTTCATGAGGTGCTGTGAAATATTCATTTGGTGGTTGTACATGCCAAGTGTTCTTTTCTCCCTCAACGAAAAGAAATACTTTACCATATCTGCACCTGAAGGTCTCTTCTTTTCCAATATCTCCATCATGAGGCGGATGCTTATGTTCAGGACATGTTTGATTAGGCAAAAGGACCATTTCTTTAGCACAGTATCTATCGGTATTTACATAGGTAACAATTTCAAGACCTAGTTCTTCGACATTTCCTAATCCTCCATCAACGATCTCTATATTTTCCTTTTCATCTTCTCTTAGAGCGATACCTGCTTTCTCAAAAAGTTCTAAACTTTTCTTTCTCACTTTTTCATATGTTTCTTTGTCCAACATAGATTTAAACCTCCTTATTTACCTAAGCATAAACAACTATTTTCTTAAAAAATGAGTGGGTAGTAGAACACTATACTGTCTGAACTTTTAAGTTCGTCAAAGAGTTCGTTCGTCACCCAACTTCCGTTCATAAATCCGATACTTGATTGACCTTTCAAGACCGTATTAGAAGGATGATTGTAAAAGGTGGATTCTTAAACAATACTAAAGTAGGGTGAAAAAATATGTATTTTGTAGGTATTGATATTTCTAAAAATTCTTTTCATTACTACGTCTCCAATTCAGATAGAATCAAAATCGTTAGCAGTAAACTTAAACAGAATATGAGTGGCTTTATAACTTTCGACAATATCCTTAAAAAGTTCAGCAAAAGAAAGATTATAACTGGAATCTTTTCAATCCAATATCTTTACCAAGAGTTTAATGAATTTATCGCATAACTTCCCTTCTGCAAGGAAGATCGCTACAGCCAACAAAAAACAGTTTATCGATGCGATGAAGATAGATAATCAATTGTATTTCGATGAAAATAAGTTGGACCAAATCATTACACTTTCTAAAAATTCAATAGCAAGTGGCAACGATGCACATGAGTAAGCTCTTCAAAAAAGAATAGAATTGTTGTTCAAACTTGAATCAGATCAAAAGCTCTTCAAAGAAAAATTAAAAGAAACCTTGAACAATTCATCAAACGATGTAATTAAAAACCAGGTAGAATTAATACAATCTCTTGATGGTTTCAGCAAATCAGCTTTAAATATTGTAGCAGAAACAGGAGATATCAGCCGATTCCATTCTGCTTCTGCCTTGGTGGCTTTCGTTGACATCGATCCTCGTACGGAGGAATCAGGTCAAATGAAAAAAGGTTGTTTTATCAAGAGAAAAGAAAAGGTAACAGGTACCTAAGAAAAGCTGTTTACATCGCTGCCACCACTGCTATTCAAAACAATGAATACTTCAAGAATTATTACATGAAACTGCGTACTAGAGGTAAATCACATACTGTTGCTATGTTAGCTGTAGTGGGAAAATTGTTGAGAATAATATATTCACTGGTAAAGAACGGGAAAAAATATGATCCTAACTATCATTACAAGTTACAAAATCAAGAATTGAGAGTTCATGGCAATTATACAGCAAAAAAATTAAAAAGAGAAATAGTAACCTGAATAAACAACAACCGCTACTTTCAACCTAGAAGTACGACTGAATGAGGATTTTTTAAATAGAAAATATTTAAAATTTTATTAATTAAATGGGGAACTATCATACTTGATTCACACAGCATAGTAAAACCAAGAATTTTCAAATAATGCTTTGAGGCATACATATTGAGGTTTCCTTGATTTGCTTTAATTCTTTACCTTCATTCGAAAGGTGGTGAAATGTGGTTCTCAGTTTTTGGCTTTACTAAGAATTACACGCCATACATAGTTTCTAAAAAGATTTCCAACATTTTTCTGAAATTCAGTAAATTGGCTGTGAATAATAGGGATAAGCCCTTTTCCAATACATATGGTGCTATATTTTGTGCTACTTTGATTTTGAGTTCTACTGTTTAGATGAGATAATTTACCAAATCTATCGATGATTTAACTCAGTTCGTTATTGAAAAAAGTAAAAATAGATTCAAAGATTTTAATGTTATAATTGTTTTAATCAAAATTGTCGAATTTTTGTTTATATTTTCTCATCTTCGCTTATTACTTTTGCTGAAAAAAGTAACAAACTAAAAAGCTACATTAAAAACGTTATTTGAAAACCAGCAATAAAAGAATCTCCTAATCCAATTGTATATTTTGGCATTTCAATATATTTTGTTGGAACTATAACCACTCTCTTACAATAATTACTTTTAGAAACTTTGTTTTCTGCAATGGTTCCTTTGTTACTATTTGGCAATTTTAAAACTTCTAGAATTTTTTCTTTATTTCCATATTCCCCAAACATTGCTTTTGAAGTAGCTAATAAATTGCCATAAATAAGTCCTCTTTCAATATTAATATCGAATAAATCACCAATATACATAGAATAATCTTTAGAATGAACAATAATCCCTTTTTGAATGTTAAATCTGTCTTTAATAAATTCAGCTCCTTGAATTATATAAATAATATCTTCCGTATCCCCAAAAAATTCAAAACTTTCAAGAAGATATTTTATTTCTTCATCATTCAAACTAAAAATATCAATATATGGCAGAATAGTTTCCAAACACAATTTTTTAATTTGAAAATTATGATAATGGGCATCTTCAAAAAGAACTATTCCTGAGGGGTTTTTATTTTTATATTTTTTTATATGTTTTACAACAAAATCTAAACGATCTATTAATAACTTCTCATCAACAATTGTATTAAAACCAGATACTAAATTACTCACTATTTTATTAGCATTTTTTTCGATATATTCAAAGAAAGGTTTATTAAACGGAAGGAAGTTATTAATAGTTGTTTTCGTAAGAATTAACCTATTGGAACTAGGTATTAGGGTTTTCTCATTTCCTATTTTAATAGTTTCTCCTTTTTTAAATTGGAAAATATAATGTATTTCCGGATTTTCATATGAGTTTAACTCATTTGTATGTACTATTCTCCCGTTTTTATTAACCACATATATATATGGAGAAAACAACAGATCACAAACTTCTTTAGAATTATCCGTTAAATGAACAATTGAAGAAAAATTCACAGCAGCCAAAGCCTTTGCAGCTTGTGCCGCTGTGCCTCCTATTCCGTATTTCCAATCAAAAAGATCCCCCAAAATTTCTAAATCTATATTTCCAATATCTACTTCACCACCTATTCCATTTATGCAAAAAAAAGCTATAGTTTTTAATAAATCATCCAAAGTGTCGATTCTATCAGATCTTACAATATCTACATAACTTAACCTAGGCAAAAATTTATTTAGATGTTTATTAAGAACGTCAGAATGAAAATCACAAAGTAGGTCTAAATTACTTGAATAACCAAAAGCAGGTATTTTTTTTTGATCCGACCTTGTTGTTTCAGTTGAACAAATGTTTTTATAGGCTAACAGGTATTTGTCGTTTAACTCCACTCTTTTCACTCCTCGTATAATATGTATGGATATGAAACTTAAAAAATAGTACTAAAAATCTGTCTTTTGATCTTTTTATTATTTTTTATTATCTCTTTTACTTTCATCCTTTATCTTTATTTGAAAGGTGGTGAAATGTTGTTCTCAGTTTTTGGCTTTAC
>NZ_AZRN01000016.1 GCF_002895565.1 Petrotoga mexicana DSM 14811 | reverse complement strand
AAGATCCCGTAAAGGTTGCAATACTTCTTAAACAAGCAGCCAAGAATTCGTACAGATTGGATAAAATGGCTTATGAACCTTTGAATATCGCTATCTCTTCTTCTTTAAACGTAATAAAAGCCTTGGAAAAGGAAATAGAAACCGTTGATAAGGCTATTGAAAAAACGGTAAAAGGGCTTAATCCCAGCCAATATCAATCACTCATCTTTGTCAACGGTATCGGTCCTGTTATCTCCTCAGTACACAGCTTCTGGTTACTTTTTCTCGTCTGAGTCTGAACATGAATAGGATTTGGGTCTCTTATCTATTTTTTAATTTTTCCCAAAATACAATTTCTTGGAGTTTCAGCTACTAAGAAGATAGTAGATTATTAATAAAAATTAACTCTGAAATAATCCCTAAGAGTTCTTATGTCTAGAAGTGCAACTTTCAACCAATCAAACAAACTTTCTTTTCTTCCATCCTAAAAATTTATAATTTCTCTATATCCCTATTCGTCAACCTTTATGATTACGTATAAAACTTCTTCTCTATATCTATGTTTGTGAGGTTGCTTGTGCTTTCCCTAGATTATTTGCTCTTATCCATATAGCAAATCCTTCACAAATAAGTTATTACATACTATTCTAGATCTTTTACTTAGGTAATTCCTAATAAGAACCTTTAATAAAATTTTGCTTTACCTGCAGCTTGGAAAAGTTCGATTTTTTGAATTGCAACTTTCTTCATCGATTCAATACAAAGAGGTTGAATAACGTTTGGCTCTCTAAGATTTTGATCTTTAAGAATTTCACGCATTTTATCAAAATAAGCTTTTTTAATGTCACTAGAGATATTGATTTTATTTATTCCTAGTCTTACCGCTTCACTAATTTCACTATCTGGATTATTAGAACCTCCGTGAAGAACAAGAGGAATAGGTAAATTTTTCTTAATTTTTTTTAGTATTTCTAATTTTAGTTTAGGTTTCATGTCTTTAGGATAAAGACCATGGGAAGTTCCAATTGCAATTGCCAAGGCATCAATACCAGTTTTTTTAACAAAATAAACTGCATCATCTGGATTAGTATAAATTATCTCATTAATTTTTGTTTCTGATTCTGTATCAGTAGAGCCAATTGTACCTAGTTCTCCTTCTACAGAAATATTTACATAGTGTGCAATTTCAACCACTTTTTTGGTAAGATCAATATTCTCCTCAATTGGCAAATTAGATCCATCAATCATAACAGAAGTAAAACCACTTTGAATGGCAGTTACAATTTCTTTTAAAGAGGAACCATGGTCTAAATGAATACTAGCTGGTATTCTACTTTTATTAATCTTTTGAATTATTGATGTGGTCATTTCTACACCTATATGAGCCAATTCATTGGGATGAATTGCTATAATAACCGGCGATTGTTTTTCTTCTACTGCTTCAAATATCCCATTAAACATTGAATAATCACTAATATTAAAAGCTGGAACTGCAAAATACTTCTTATTTGCAACCTCTAACAATTCTTTTAAATTCATTAACAAATAATAACACTCCTTCCTTTATTTTGGATTTTAATTTTTATTTAAATTATTAGCTCTTTACGGCTCCCGCAGTCATTCCACTGATAAAATATTTTTGAAAAATAAGAAATAAGATAACAACGGGTAAGGATCCAAGAACACTCATAGCCAACATTTCACTCCAGTTATAAGCATGCTGTCCCATTAATAAACTAATTCCAACTGGAACAGTTCGCATCTCTCTAGTTTTCGTTAATGTTAAGGCAAATAGATATTCGTTCCATGCACGTAAAAAAGTATACATTCCAACTGATATCAATCCTGGAACTGCTGAAGGAACTAGCACCTTCCACAAAGCATTAAGTCGAGTCCCTCCATCTATTCTTACTGCCTCGTCTAGTTCTTTGGGTAAAGTATTCATATATCCAGTCATTATTAGTATTGCATAGGGTAGTGTGAATAGTAAATAGGTTAAAATTAAAGCACCATAAGTGTTGTATAGTCTTAATGTAACTATTAAACTAAGATAGGGAATCAGCAAAGTAATAGGCGGAATTGCCTGCATACTAATAATCATAACATTAATAATTTTTTTTCCGGGGAAGTCGAATCTGCTAAAAGCATATGAAGCTAAGATACTGATAAATAAGGTTAAAAGTACCACAACACCGCAAATAAAATAACTGTTTAAAAAATAGCGTAATTTTTCTGGGCTTGTAAAAATTGAAAAATAGCTTTCCAAAGAAAAGTTCTCTGAAATCCAAATAGGAGGCCAAGCAAAAATCTCATTATTAGGTTTAAATGAATTTAGAACCATCCAAAAAACTGGAAACGCTGGCCATAAACTTCCTCCAGTTAGTAAAACAATTGTCAGGATTTTAATTCGTTGAGTTTTTTTCTTCTTATTCATTTTAAGCCTTCCCCTTTCTGCTGTTTGGCATAAAATATTGCTAAAACAATGCAAATCAATAAAACAATCACGGAAGTAGTTGCCGCTTTCGAATACTGAAAGCTACTAAAAGCTTGCTTATAAATATAAGTACTTAATGTTTCGCTTGCGTGAAGAGGTCCCCCACCAGTTGTCATCCAAATTAACGTGAATTGTTGTATAGTCCAAACCAAATCTAATGTTATTAAACTTAGCAAAATTGGTTTTAATTGAGGAATTGTAATATAAAAGAATTGGTTCATTGCATTTGCTCCGTCTATAGAGGAAGCTTCATATAACTCTTGAGGAATTCCTTGGAGCCCTGCTAGGAGACTAATCATATAAAAAGGATAACCAGACCAAATATTAATAATGGTAACTGAAACTAAGGCTAAATCTATTGAGCCTAACCAGTCAATGGATGTGCCTAAAAAATTAAAAATTTGTAATAAATAATTAACTATACCATTAGGATTTAACAATAATCTCCATAGAATTGCAATAATCGCTTCAGTAAAAAGCCATGGTAAGATGAAAATAATTCTAAAAAGAGCTTTCGTTTTTTTCCCTATATATTTACTATTTAAAAGTAAAGCAAACATGATTCCCAGAATTAGATGAGCCAATACACTAATTCCAACAAAAAAAGTAGTATTTTTTAGAGCTGTAAAAAAGATTGGATCAGTCAAAACGTCATAATAATTAGCCAACCCTACAAAAGTTGGATTTTTATTAATTATTACATTATCAAAAAAAGAAAATAGTATCACCATAGTAATTGGAACTGCTATTAATATAATCATGACAATTAAGGCAGGAGATAAATAAAAAAAAGGTTCCATTTTCTTTTTTAGATTTAAGGGTAATTTCATTAGATCAGCATCCCTTCTTCATTATTTTTTTTAGGGAAGAGAGTGCGCCAGATACTTGTGTGCACTCTCTTAATTTACACTGGCTATTAAAAATTCAATCTCCAAAAATTCTCAACCATTCTTTTTGAATCTCCTCCAGCATAGTTTCAGCAGAGTCAAATTCTCCTTCCAAATACAATACAAAATTTTCCAAAAAGATCCTCATTAAATCTTCGGATCTGGGAAGGCCTATAAACTCATTAATAGCATAACTTTCTTGATAAATTTCATATGCATCTACAAATAGCTTATCTTTTTTAGAATAGTCTGGCTCTGAAGCAGTATTTCCAGGGAAACCATTTGCATAAACTGCCAGTTTGGCATTTACTTCTGGGCTCATTAAATATTCAATAAAACGCCAGGCTTCTTCTTTGTGCTTTGAATTAGAGGCAATACCAATTCCCCAATTTGCTACACATATTCCACTCTTTCCAGTATATCCGTCCATCTTGGGTATACTAGTTATTGCAACATCCATATTGGGGGCACCTTCTTTTATCAGCGTAAGATGAGCTAAAGAGGAAATCATAAATGCTACTCTGCCATTTACAAACTCTTCTACCATATCTGGTTCCCTCATTGTATAAGTCCCAGGTGTAACTAATTCCTCTTCAAACAGCCATTTCATAAGTTCAATACCTTGTATTAATTTTTCATTACCGATTAAATTGGGTTTTCCATCTTCCAACATCTTTCCACCCGAAGCCCACAACCAACTCATAAATTGATTCTGAATCCCGTTTGGTAAAGCACTGGACAAAGGAAGTGCGTAAGCATAAATATTACTTGTAGGATCTGTAACTTTTTGAGCTACACTTTTAAACTCGCTCCAGGTAGTAGGAAATTCTACGATACCCGCATTTTTTAATATATCTTTGTTAACATACATGGGATAGGCAAAATTTACAACCGCAATCATGTAGGTATTCCCTTCTACTTGAACTTGTAAAGACAACTGACTATCATCATAACCTGAAGAGACCATCAATTCACTCAGATTTGCAATTGCTCCCTGTTTAGCAAAATCATATACCCAAGAGCCGTCAAGACCTACGACATCTGGCATCATACCAGTAGCAGCCCCCGCAGCTATCTGTACTTTAGTGTCTGCATATGGGTTACTTATCAATTCAACATTGATGCCTGTTTTGGCGGTAAACTCATCACAAATTTCACGCAATACTCCTTCAGGAAGTTCTGGTTCCCACCACTGTTGAAATTCCAAAGTTATTTCCTCACTTAAACTAATTACTGAAATCCCAAAAATTACAATGGACATCAACAATAATACTAGAAACCTTCTTTTACCCAACATGAATTTCACTCCTCTTTTTTTTAAAATTTGGTAATGATTTTAATCCTAACCTCGTTACTTAATTGTCACCTCCTTGTACTTATTTCATAGGATATTTAGAAACTCTAAAATACGCATTGTAATCCACTTTAAATACCTTCCATATTAAATTAACCTCCTCACTGAATAATTTATTTGTTACCGCTTGCGATTCAAACGATGCTTACAGTTACCCATTTGGTAGCAAATTCAACCGCTTTCAAAATTCTTAAAAGTTCTTCTAAAAAGAGTTAATTGGATTCTCTTCTATTCAAAAGGGCATACAAGAAATGAACACTTCTTGAGTCAACCTTTTTCGAAAAAATCTTCTATCTTGGTTTAGCTTTTTTCAAAACTATTTCAATTTTCAAAGAGCATTTAGGATAATTCTCCAATATTTTAGTTCTTCTTCCTTTAACTAATTTTGCTTTTCGTTATTTATAGTTCTTTTCTATTTCAAATAGTTACTGTGTAAAACTTATAAACATAACTCTAATTAAAATTAAAACTCTATTTTAAGAACTCCGTATAACTTCATCTTTTAGATATTTTATCAACCCAAATTTAGCAGCTCCTCGAGAAATGACATATTCATCCAAGTCTGAAAAAGAAATATTTATGCTATGTTTGTGAAACATGTGTTTATTTATGAAGTTCAATAACTGATTGAAAAATTCATCTCCTAAATACTTCATTCTTCCGTCTATAAAGATGTTAGAAATTCCAAAGTAATGTATAAGAGAAAGGAGAATTGATGCGAAATATCTTGAAAGTTCCTCTGTGAATCGTTCTATTGATTCCTTTTCTTGATCTGATAAAACTTCAATTTCTTGGATATTTTTTATGGGTTTTGAAATTGTTTCGCCAATACTTTCTATAACTCGGTCTATCCCATATTCATCTTCGAAATATTTTAATTCCTCGTTTTTAAACAAAAGAGTATGACCTATTTCACCGGCATATCCATTGACTCCGTGATAAAGATGGTTATCGATTATTATTCCCGCGCCTATTCCTTTATCGTAAAGGATATAAATGAAAGAATCTAAATCTTTCCCTTTTCCATAATACTTTTCTCCAATTGCACCCATATCAGCATCATTCCCTAAGTAAGCAAATACGTTATATTTTTCTTTTATCTTTTTTATTAAAGGGAAATTAGCAAATTCTGGTAATTTTGGTGGTTCTTTGATTATTCCTTTTTCTGTATCTAAAGGACCTGGAACCCCAAAAGATATTACTTTAACCTCTCTATTTGTAAGTTTCGCTTTCCTCATCAACTCATCTATCACTTTGTAAACTGTGTTTATTTGTGGATTTCCCTCTATATACGGATAATCAACATTGTAAAGGACTTTTCCACTTGAGTCAATTAAACAACCATTCACGCTATCTCTTAGTATTCCAACCCCAATAACGTGTGCAAAATCTTTAACTATTTTCAAATTTATTGATGGTCTTCCTACTCCATTGGGAGAAACTTTTACCTCTTCAATGAAGCCTATATTTAAAAAATTCTTTACTATATCTCCAATAGTGGTTTTTGTTAATCCAGTTTCCTCGGCAATGTCCACTCTGGACATTTCTTTATTGATTAGTAGATCCAAAACTTTTATAGAATTGTTAATGCGTACCATTTCATTGGGTGATTTCAAAAAGGTTTCATCTCCTAAAACTTTGGTTAATAAGTATAGAGTCTTTATTAATTATATTTTATATCTACTTTCATCAAAAGTCAAGTTTGATAAAAGCAAATTATACGGAATTAGAGGCAATTAAAAACAAATAATAGCGATTAGATACAAAAATCTTAATTTTTCATATTTAATTTATAAAATTTATTTATTAGGAGATATATTAATAAAACTTTATATTTCCTTATATTTCACAAATAAAAATAAAGTATTATTAACGTATTAAAACTTGTTTAGTAAATTGTTTGAATAGTTTCAAAAATCTATTGGAGGTGAGTTTTGTGAAAAGGTTGGTTATGTTTGTATTTATGGTTTCTTTGTTAAGCGTTTTGTCTTTTCCTGTAACCATAGAGTTTTGGCATGCGATGAGTGGAGACAGGATAGCTTTGATCGAAGATATTGTGAGTGATTTTGAAGAGGCTTATCCGGATATAAATGTAAATGCACAATATTCAGGAAGTTATCCTGAAACACTGAATAAGCTTATTGCAGCGGTACAATCTGGGAACGCACCACACATAGTTCAGATTTACGAAATAGGTACAAGACTTATGATAGACAGTGGTGTCATCGTTCCTGTCCAAGATTTACTTGATCAAGATGATTCTTATGATGTAGGGGTTTTGTTGGAACCTATATTAAATTACTACAAAGTTGACGGAAAGTTGTACTCAATGCCTTTCAATTCATCTACTGCTTTGTTGTACTACAACAAAACACTATTTGAAGAAGCTGGCTTAGATCCAAATAGACCTCCTCAAACCTACGAAGAGCTGTTAGAATACTCTAGAATTTTAACAAAGAAAGACTCAAGTGGAACTACTGTTCAATACGGATTAACGTGGCCTACCCATTCGTGGATAATTGAACAACTTATGGCTGCCGCTGATGCACCACTTGTTAACAACGATAACGGAAGAACCGCCAGAGCAACAGAGGCTGTCTTCGATAGTGAATCAGGTTTAAAAATATTTGAACTGTTTGATCAATTGAACAAAGAAGGTCTAATTCTGAACACTACTAGGGAAGATTGGGATGCAGCTGGACAGAATTTCGTCTCAGGCAGAGCAGCTATGAATTTCTTTTCAACATCTGATGTAAAGATTTTTCAAGAAGGGTTAGAAAGCAATGGCTACGAGTTAGGAACAGCCTTTTTGCCTGTTCCAGATATAAGTGTCAGTGGAGGACCAGTTATTGGAGGAGCGAGCTTATGGTTGATAGATGGCCATCCGGACGAAGAAACCAAAGCTGCCTGGGAATTTTTGAAGTTTGTCAATCGTGAAGATCAACAAATTAGATGGCACCAAGGTACAGGATATTTTCCAGTAAGAAAAGATGCCATTCAGAGGTTGCACTATGAAGAATTTTATGCTGAGAACCCAAATTACTTCACTTCCTTATTGCAACTATTGTTAGCTAAAAGAGATTTCAACTCAGCTGGAGCAGTTATTGGCGTCTTCCCTGAAACCCGAGAAACTATAGAAATAGCGTATGAAAGAATGGTTGATGCACAAATGACACCTGAAGAGGCATTGAGTTGGGCTGAAAGCCAAGTGACAGAATTAATCCAAGAATATAACGAATTCTATCAGTAATCTATCAATCACATCTCTAAGATAATTCTATAATTTCAAATGTTATTAATCCAAGGAAGACTTTTTCTTCCTTGGATTTTTAGGAGGAAATAAAATATGAAGTGGGGAAAATACACACCTTATCTTTTGCTTGCACCTACACTAATAATTATTGCCCTTTTTATATATTGGCCAGCAATTAACTCTTTTCTAATGAGTTTTTACAAAATATCACCTTTTGGCGATAAGAGGATATTTGCGGGTTTTGACAACTACATTAAACTTTTTGAAAATGAGGCATATTGGGAAGCTTTAAGGGTTACATTCATATATATAGTTACAACAGTAATAATAGTCATTATTTTAGGTTACCTTATTGCACAATTACTAGATAATAAGGTCTTTGGGGTAAAAATTTATAGAACTTTAATTTTTGTTCCTTATGTTATTTCCTTTACTATCGGAGGTGCGTTGTGGACCTTCATGTTGAACCCGGTTGCAGGACATGTGAATTATATTTTGTCAAGAATTACAGGAGAAAGTATTAATTGGTTAAATCAAGTGCCATATGCCTTAATTTCAATTATAGTTGCCAGTGTTTGGAAGATGCTGCCTTTTTCAATTATTTTCTATCTTGCAGGATTACAGTCCATATCGGAATCAATAATAGAGAGTTCTTTAATTGATGGGGCAAACGTATGGCAAAGGATGTGGAAAATAAAATTTCCTATACTTTCTCCCATTACATTTTACTTAGTTATTATGAACATTACCAATGGAATGTTTGAGTCGTTTGGGATCATTGACATTATGACAAGAGGAGGACCTTTAGGAAGCACAACAACTTTAATTTACAAACTATATCAAGATGCGTTCTTTTTCCAAAAAACGAGTTTAGCAGCTGCTGAAAGTGTTGTTCTATTTATTATTATGTCATTTATCACCTTTCTTTATTTTAGATTTGGTGAGAAAAGGGTTCATTATCAATGAAGGGAGTCAAGCAATAATGAGAAAATCGACTAGAGAAAAAGTTAATTATGTTTTTGTAGAGTTAGGGTTAATAATTGTGTCTTTTTTCATGTTCTTACCTTTTATACTGGCAATTTCTATGAGTTTTATGGAACCTACGGAGGTTTTCTCTTATCCACCTAAGTTTTTTCCTTCAAGTATCAATTTTAAAAATTACATCACAGCTATAGAACTTGTTCCAATGGGCAGAATGTTGTTCAATTCGTTGCTTGTGGCTTCATTTACAACATTAGGAAAGTTAATAACAGGAACATTCGCTGCTTATGCCTTTTCTTCTTTTCGATTTAAAGGAAAGAACATATTATTTTCCACCCTCTTTGTAACTTTATTTTTGCCTGCCGAAACTGTTATGATTTTACCTTTGTTTATGCTGATGTCAAATCTCGGTTGGGTTAATACCTATTGGGCGCTGATAATACCTTTTACCGCCTCTGCAACCAACACCTTCCTATTTAGGCAACATTTTATGACTATTCCTCGTTCTTTAGAGGATGCAGCAAAAATAGATGGTGCTTCAGCTATGCAATACTTTTTTAAGGTGCTTATACCCTTGTCTGGACCAATAATCGCTGGAGCGGCTATTATTAACTTTGTTTATGCATGGAATATGTATCTTTGGCCTTTGATAGTTACCATGCAAGATAACATGAGGACGGTACAGGTTGGTGTAAAGATGTTGATCTCGGGAGAGACTAGTAACAATTGGGGAGTAATAATGGCAGGGACGTTGTTGGTTGCGTTACCTACCCTTATTATATTTTTTCTGCTTCAAGATTTGTTTGTAAAAAGTTTGGTAAATAGTGGGCTTAAGGAATAAATGGAGTAAAGCCATTTTTATTTTTAATAATGTAAATGATATAAATATAAGCAGGAGCCACAGGGGCTCCTGTTTTTTGATAAATTATTCCGGGCTTACCAATTTTGGGGGATAACCTATTTCATCCAATAAGTTTTCTATTTTTTCTGGTTCTTGTAATGTTTCAACTTCTACTTTTTTGTTTTCTAAATCAACGTTGAAATTTTGCACAATGCCCGAAGACTTTAATTGCCTTTCTATATTCATCTTGCAATGTTCGCAAGACATATCTGGAACATCAAATACGTATTTCATTATGCAACCTCCTAAAGTTTTTTTGTGATTCTGCTTGAATTGTAAATTACGTTTATTGAACTAAATAACATGGCAATTTCCGCTATTGCTGGGTGAAGGATTCCAATCATTGCCAAAGGTATGGCGATAATGTTGTAGAAGAAAGCCCAGAATAAGTTTTGCTTGATTTTTTTAAAGGTTATTTCTGATATCTTTATTGCATCTATAACTTTTGAAATTTCGCCCTGACTTATTATTACATCTGCTGATTCTATTGCCAAATCTGTCCCGTTACCTATTGCAATACCCATATCAGATGATTTTAATGCTGCGGCATCGTTTATTCCATCGCCTATCATACCGACCTTTTTCCCTTCTATTTGATATTTTCTGACTATTTCTACTTTATTTTTAGGTGATATATTTGCAAATGCCTTATCAATTCCAACCTTTTTAGCAACTGCTCTGGCGGTGTTTTCGTTGTCACCTGTTACCATTATGGGTTCTATTCCCATTTCTTTTAATCGTTTTATAGCTTCTACGGCATCGCTTTTAATCGCATCAGCGATTCTTATGTATCCAACAATTTTTTCATTTTTACTTACCTCTATTACCGTCTCTGCGTTTTCCATAAATTCTTGGTAGGGTTTTGCATCACGTGGTTTACCTATATAGTATTCATTGTTTTTGTATGTTCCAACGATTCCTTCACCTGTTATTTCCTCTATTTCTTCAATTTCTACGTTCTGATTTTTAATATGTTCAGATGCGTATTCTACTATCGCCTTAGCCAAGGGGTGAGTAGAATTTTTCTCTATTTCTGAAATAATTAAAAATGTTTCATCATCTAAATTGTGTTTGATAACTGAAGGTTGTCCTTTAGTTAAGGTTCCGGTTTTGTCCATGAGAATTGTATCTATATCTTTAGCCGTTTGGATGGCTTCTCCATTTTTTATGATCAATCCTTTTTTTGCAGATACAGAACTTGCGGCTACAAGGGCCATAGGTGTTGCTAAGCCGAGTGCACATGGGCACGCTATAACAAGAGTGGCAACAAACGAAAAAATAGCAGTAGATAGCGGACCAGCATCTGTAAGGACCCAAGGAATGATATTTGAAAAGTTAACCAAAAAAGGTTGGAATGTTTCATATTGGAAAAACCAAAGTACGCCGCTTAAGACAGCTAAAGAAAAAACTGTCGGTATAAAATACAAGGTTATTCTGTCGGCCAGAGCTTGAATAGGAACTTTAGATGATTGAGCTTCCTCTACAAGTTTGATCATTTGATTTAAGAATGTGTCTTGTCCGACTTTTTCTACTTTTATTTTTAAGAGACCTGATTCGACTATTGTTCCACTCACTACCGGATCCTTCTCGCCTTTTAATACAGGTAATGGTTCACCGCTTATCATAGATTCGTTTATGGAAGCTTGCCCTTCTACGATAGTACCATCTAAAGGAATTTTTTCTCCTTGCCTCACCAGTATTAAGTCACCTATTTTGACTGTCTCTATGGGTAATTCAACCACTCCCTCATCAGTAATTACATTCGCTTTGTCAACTTTCATAGAAAGAAGAAGCTTTATTTCTCTTGAAGCACTATGTTTCATCCTTGCTTCAATGTATCTACCTACCAGATTTAGGGTAATAAGCATAGATGCAATAGTTCCAAAAGAAAGGATATCTAAACCAATAATTGCTAAAACTGTAGTCGCCCAAGCGGAAATAGCTCCAAGGGAAACTAATGTATCCATATTGGTATGAAGATGAGATAAAGCTATCCAAGCGCTCTTTAAAGTTTTTCTACCTGGTATGAAGATTGTTGCTGCACCACCGATTAATTCAATCAATAGCATAAAAGGAATATGCAACCCGCTCATATTTAAGATCATAAGAATCATAAGAGGAATCGTGATACCTAATGAAATATACATATCTTTTCGAGATTCTTTGAATCTCTTTTCTGTCAAATCCTCGGTAGGCATTTCTTCAGAAACTTTGTATCCAACGTCTGATACAGCCTTTTTGATTTTATTCATTGGAATAGCTTCTTGTGATATTAATACAGCTTTTTCTGTGGCTAAATTGACAGAGACATATTTTACCCCATCTAATTTTTTAAGTGCCCTTTCTACATTTTTTACACATGTAGCGCAGGTCATCCCCTGAACACTGAAAGATACTTTATTATTTTGGGCAAATTTTTCTTGAGAATTTGATGGTTCTAACGATTTTTCTTTGACTTCACTCATATAGTGCACCACCTTTTCTACGTTTTTTTGAGATAATCGAAAACCTCTTCAAGTTCTTCTAATTTTATATTGATTTCTTCGGGATCTTTAGAAGACGTTGCATCTTTTACACATGTTTCTATGTGTTTTTTCAATATTTCAGAATGAGCATTTTTTAAAAGAGAAATTGTGGCTAACAATTGCTTAGATATATCGATACAGTATCTCTCTTCTTCAATCATTTTTATGGCTGCATCAATCTGTCCGCGTGCTGTTTTAAGTTTTCTAAGAGCCTTTTCGTGTTTCATAAAATCGCCTCCTTTTTATCCATCCCACCAGGGGAGGGTATGAAAATTATAATCTATTTTTATTACGGTCAAATTAATTATTCCTTTTTATGGGACACAAAATCTTTAAAACTTATTAAAATAATATAAATTAGATCATTTACTCATGAGTCACTAACTTGTGAGTAAGTAACTCTAAAGTAAGTAAGTACTAAAAATTGTTGTTTCTGGTAAAAAACCTAAGTATTGTTTCGCAAAATATACTATAAAAATCCAAACCAATAAAAAAGACGCCTTATGCAGACGCCTTTTATATTTTTCAACAATCCAATATTTTAACTAGAAAACAGCTAAGTCATTTTTCATCCTCTATTAATTAGATTTCTACTCTTTTCACTTCAAGAGTTCGCAACCTGTTTAAAGCTGCCCCTACCTCGTACGGTCTTGGTTTTACGTAATCACCATCAGGGTAGTTAAAAGGGGAGATAATTTTAAGTCCTTCTTTTTCTAAAATATTGAAGATTTTATTCAATATATCTCCCAATGAACTCTGGCCATCTATGATTCCTTTCTGTAAAGCAAAGACAAGGATATAACCAATTGTTTTAGCCTGTTCTCTATTTAAAAGCTGCTCAAGGTTACTCAATTCAATATTGTTTCTACCAAAATGAATAACATCTTTGCTTGAGGCTTTAACTTTTAATTTATTTCCCCGCTTAGGGTTAATACTATCAGGGTCGGGAACCCTACGACAAATTCGACCAAATTTATCAGAACTTTCCTCTTTTCGCTGGGTAGGAAGCTCTATTGCAATCT
This sequence comes from Petrotoga mexicana DSM 14811, assembly GCF_002895565.1. Lineage (GTDB taxonomy): Bacteria > Thermotogota > Thermotogae > Petrotogales > Petrotogaceae > Petrotoga > Petrotoga mexicana. Next base: position 6,246 of record NZ_AZRN01000016.1, on the reverse strand, counting down.
TGTGTGCCAGATCTGTTACATCCTTAGGTCTATATTCATCCATCATGATCACATGATCTGCAACATCAAAGTAATCTCCAGCTCCTCCAACTACGATCACAGTAGAGACTTTATAATCAGTATATAAGCTTTTGACTTTATCAATGAAAGGAGTAATAGGTTCCTTATCTTTAGTAACCAACCTTTGCATTCGGGAATCTCTAATCATAAAATTAGTAGCACATGTATCTTCATCAATTAATAATAGTTTAGTACCTATCTCTAGGGCTTCTATAATATTGGCAGCCTGGGAAGTACTTCCACTAGCATTCTCGGTGCAAAAATCTGTTGTTGTTTCACCCTGAGGTAAATTATTAATAAAGGGACTAATATCAACCTTTTCAATTCTTCTGCCATCTTCGGCTCTTATCTTAACAGCATCTTCTCTGGTAACGACATATTCCCGCCCATCACCAGGGATGTGATTATAAACTCCCTTTTCTAAAGCGTTAAGTAGAGTTGATTTTCCGTGGTATCCACCCCCCACAATAAGGGTTATTCCCTCTTTAACCCCCATACCTTTAATTTTTCCTAGATGTGGAAGATCAAAGGTTACTTCATATTCCGGTGGTGACATAAAATGTACAACTTTATTGCCAGTTAAAGGACGATCATCAATCCCACTTTGTCTAGGTAAAATTGAACCATTTGCAATAAAAGCCACCAATCCCTGTTCCTCTAGTTTTCCTCGTAAAGTCTCTTGATCCTCAACGACTTGTACATGTTTTTCCAATGATGAAGAGTTAATATTGTCATAATAAAGAGTAGAATTAATAATTTTAGGTAGTTCTTCAAAAAACATTTTGAAAGCTTCGTTGCCCAGTACTCTACGACCAGCTGCGGGTAAACCTAAACTAAGCCGGGCCTCTATCATATCTTTATTAAACTCAACAGAGGTTCTTTCCAATACTTCCTGACCTGTCTTAGCAATGGCGATCAGTCCGCTTTTTCCAGATCCCCTTTGACCTTTGCTATATTTTTTTATGGCTTGCTCAATTAATCTAGTTAAAAAATCAGCCACTGCCGTTCGTCTTATCTTGTTTTCCCAGAACCAGGCTGGAAATTTTGTTACTTGCTGGTCTATTCTAATTAGAATACTGGAAGGGCTGGCAAAAGGATCTCCTTGTACGTACGGTATTCCTAACTTGTAATAGCCAAAATCATACCAATTTGACTGTATCTGTTTATAAGCCTTATATCCTCGTCCGTTAATATTTTTGAATGTATTCTTTAATTCTTCCTTGCTTTGCATCTTCATACCTCCAAAAAGACGCCTTGTATATTTTCAACAATCCAATATTTTATCTAAAAATTAACTAAATCATTTACCCATATAGTATTCCATTAGTATTTCTGCGACCTCTGCTCTTGTGAACTCTTTTGGTGGTTTTTCTCCTTTTGAAAGCATCTCCCTTACCTTTGTCCCACTAAGGAACACATGGTCTTCTTTTCCGTGTGGACATGTTTTTGCCGTAGCCATATTTTCACACTTGGTGCAATAAAACGCATGTTCAAATTTTAGTGGCACTATCCCTATCTCTTCGGGTTTAAACTGGTCAAATATCTCTTGAGCTTCGTAAGTTCCATAGTAATCTCCAACACCTGCATGGTCTCTTCCTACAATAAAGTGTGTGCATCCATAGTTCTTTCTACATATAGCATGAAAGATAGCTTCTTTTGGTCCAGCGTATCTCATGTTAACAGGAAACACCCCTAAAAATACCCTTTCTTTTGGATAATACTTGTCCAGTATAACTTCGTAGGATTTCATCCTCACATCGGAAGGAATGTCTTCAGCTTTTGTTTTTCCCACCAATGGGTTTAAGAACAAACCATCGACGATTTCAAGCGCTGTTTTCTGCAAATACTCGTGTGCCCTGTGTATGGGATTTCTCGTTTGAAAGGCTACTATTGTTTTCCATCCCTTTTCAGAGAATATCTTTCTTGTATCTTTTGGATCGAGCCTGAACTCTTGGAAGTTATCATGCTCTATCCTGTTGAGTAAGGTAATCTCCCCGCCTAATGCTATCTCTCCTTGTTCGAATAAAAACTTAACCCCAGGGTGGGCTTTATCTTGAGTTTTGTAAACTTTCAGTGCCTCTTCTTCTTTCCTTCTTTCGTACTTTTCTTGAAGATGTAGTATCGCGTACTCTTTTGAATCTTCTTGGTTCTTTATCAATACATCTTCTCCCACTTTTAGTTCGTTCGCAATCTCTTTTTTTACCGATAGAATTATTGGGATAGACCATACCGTTCCGTTAGATAACCTCATGTTGTTTAAAACAGAATCGTAATCTTCTTTTGTCATAAACCCTTCTAAGGGGCTGAATAGCCCAGTTGCAATGTTTTCTAACTCAGATAGATCAAAATAAGTTACACTTATACTTTTCAACTCTTTCGATCTTTTTAACCATTCTTTTTTTTCTTCTTCAGTAGCTATTTTGTTGACCAATTTTCCACCGTGTGGCTCAATCATTTTTTAGACCTCCATAGGTTTTATTCATAAAACTGTTTTAGCGCCCCTTTGCCCCGCTCCCCACCCGATTTGTTCAGATAATATTTTTGTTTCTTAAATATTCAATAACCTTTTCAACCGATTCATCTATGCTTTCTACATCGGTATTCAAAATTAACTCAGGATTCTCAGGTTCTTCGTAGGGAGCTGAAATCCCTGTAAAATTTTTTATTTCGCCTTTTATCGCCTTTTCGTACATACCCTTTGGGTCCCGGTTTTTCAATTCGTCAAGTGGACATTTTACGTATATCTCTATGAATTCTCCATCTTTTACTAACTCTCTTACCCTCTGCCTATCTTTTTTATATGGGGAAATGAAGGCTGTCATTGTAATTATCCCAAGATCAGAGAATAACTTTGCAACCTCTCCTATCCTTCTAATATTTTCCTCCCTATCTTCTGGGGAAAATCCTAAATCACCATTTAAACCGTGTCTAATGTTGTCTCCATCCAAAACATACGACAACGTTCCTATTTTCAACAATCTTTCTTCTAATTCATGTGCTATAGTTGATTTTCCAGATCCAGATAACCCAGTAAACCAAAGGATTACTCCCTTTTGCCCTAAAAATCTTTCTCTGTCTTCTTTTTTTACCTTTCCAGCATGCCATACTACATTTTCGCTCTTTTTTCTTTCCACTTTTATACCTCCCAAAAGCTTTATTTATAATACAAATCTTAATAAAAGGACTCTATCAAGACGATTATACTCCAATCAGAGGGTACAGTCAAGTTAACGCATTAGATCAATATTAATTGTCATTAAAATGATGTTTTGGCAGGAATGTATTTATTTTTATAATCTAACCGTTTTCTTTCACGACGCCTAATATGATCAAATGCGCGAATACGCTGTCTTTCAAAAAAATATAGTATAATTAAGCAAATATATAGTACAATAAAACTAACAGGGGCTTTTTAGTTACGAAGGTTGAGATAATGTGAAAATTGTAACAAATAAAGGAGGTAAACAGAGTGGCAGAGGTATTTATAGGAATTGTTGGAGGTGGCCATGGCGGCACTTCTATTATGCGAGCCCTATACAGTCTTCCAGATGTACGGTTGGTAGGGTTGGCTGAAGTTAATCCCGAGGCTCCGGGCATTGCCCTGGCAAAAGCTTATGGTGTCCCAATATTTAATGATTTCCGAGACCTTTTGAACGTACCTCAACTGGATTTGATATTTGAGGTCACTGGAAAAACCAGGGTGGAGCAAGCTCTTAATGAGCATAAGCAACCACAAACAATTATTGTCGATGCGCGTGTAGCCAGATTGATGATGGAACTGGTAAAAGCACGTGAAACCATGCTAGAGAAGTTACAGAGCGGAGCTAAGGAATTGGCAGTTACTGCCCGGGAAGTAGCCACCACCGTGGAACAATTGTCTGCAGCTACCCAAGTTATGGCGTCCGGAGCAGAAGATATTACCAAGCAAAGTAAAATGTTAGATGTAGCAACTAGTCGGGCACGGGAACACCTAGAAGAAACGGATAAGATTCTCCGATTTATCCGGATGGTGGCAGATCAAACTAAATTGTTGGGGCTGAACGCCGCGATTGAGGCGGCCCGGGCTGGTGAACATGGACGAGGATTCACTGTGGTCGCTCAAGAGGTGAGAAAACTAGCGGAGAATTCCAGTCTATCTGCGGATCAAATTGGGCAAATTTTGCATAATATTGAGGTTTCCGTGGAGGAAATTGTGGAAGGAATAAGAAAAACTGACGGAGTAATTGAGCAGCAGTCCGCTACCACACAGGAGGTAGCTGCCGATACGGAGCGGCTCAGCCGAGTGGCAGCAGATCTCTCTCAACTGGCCAATAGGTTGGCCAGCTTGAGTGAAGTCCGTTCAAAGTAATGGTGGATATCTAGCTCTAAGTTGACCTTTGTTATATTTTTAATGGCGCGATTATAAGGAATCATAGGTAGCAAGAAGGTAAGTCTTGATTTTCTTGAACTAATTGAAGATAGGCTAAAAAGGAAAGTAAAACTGGTTGTGGATAAAAAAAGAAGGGCGAGTGGCTTCGCCCTTTTTGTAGTTATTGTACGCTTTCAGCTAGAGATTGTTTAGCAATATTCACGTATTCATTGAATCCATCTGGATCGTTTACAGCAAGTTCGGAAAGCATTTTTCTATTTATGTCGACGTTGGCCAATTTCAAACCATGAATTAACTCGTTATACTTCAATCCTTGTGATCTTGCAGCAGCATTGATTCGTGTTATCCAGAGTTTTCTGTAATCTCTTTTTTTGTTTTTTCTACCTGTATAAGAATATTTCCCGGATTTATAATACTGTTGTTTTGCCAATGAATAACGTCTACTCAACGCTCCTGTGTATCCTTTGGCTGCTTTCAAATATTTTTTTCTTTTTTTGCGAGAAGCAACGGATCGTTTAATTCTCATATTTTATACACTCCTTTATCTTAAGTTAAATTCAAATCATCATTTTAATCCAAGTGATTTCTTAACTTTATCCACAATTTCCTTAGGTACTTCAACCTCTCTTTTAAGTCTTCTCATATGACTGCTTTTCTTGAAGCCTGTATTATGCCCCACGTTGTTTCTATGTCGGAGAATTTTTCCAGTTTTAGTGACTTTAAACCTTTTTTTTGCTGAACCTTTTGTTTTTAATTTAGGCATCTTGATTCCTCCTGATTTTTAGGATATAGATTACTATTATTTATTTTTTGTCCTCATTGATTGGTTCTAAGATAATATCCATATCTTTACCCAATAATTTCGCCCCTCGGGAAACCTTTGCTATATCGGATGTCTTAGATACCACTTTGTCAAGTATTTCCTTACCTTTCTCTTTGAAAAGTATATCTCTACCTAAAAACATAATTACTACTCTTACTTTATGACCGTCTTCTAAAAATTCCCTTATCTTTTTCAATTTGGTGTTGAAATCATGTTCATCGATTCTGAGTCTGAATTTCATCTCTTTAACAACTTGTTTTTTTTGTTTTTTCTTCGCTAATTTTTCCTTCTTCTCTTTCTCGTAGATATATTTACCATAATCCATCATTCTAGCAACGGGAGGTTTGGCTTGAGGGGCTACTAAGACTAGATCTACTCCCGATTGTTGAGCTAATTTTAACGCTTCTTTTGTTGACATCTCTCCGAGTTTGTTTCCATCTTGATCTATTAACAGTACTTTTCTGGCTCTGATTTCGTTATTTTTAGCGACTTTATCGCTTATATACAATCACCTTCCTTATTTAATTGATAAAAAATGGGTGACACATTTGTCACCCATTATTTCCTAAATAGAAAAAAATCTCTTTTTTCAAACAAGAGCTATTTTTTTCAAAATTCGTACCCCTGACGGTTTTTAATTACTCCCCGGGGTGGGAAGTTAACTGTGGGTGACTTCCTCTTTATTTATTGTCTAATATTAAATTCTGGTGGGCCATGCGGGGATCGAACCCACGACCTACTGATTAAGAGTCAGTCGCTCTACCAGCTGAGCTAATGGCCCTATACCACTTCTTAATTATACCTTAACTCTATTTGTTTGTCAAGAAGCGATCGGCTCCTTGTCAAATATGGTTGATAGAATAGACTGAAGATATGATGAAAAAGGTATTACAGAGATTTTTTGTTGAGTAATTTCAGCTCAGAAAGGATAACTGTTTACAATATGTTGTTCCTTCTGTGATGAAATTTGGTAGTTTTATGAATCTTTCTGGCA
>NZ_AZRN01000015.1 GCF_002895565.1 Petrotoga mexicana DSM 14811 | reverse complement strand
TTTGCCCCGCTCCCCACCCATTAGAAGGAGGAACTTCTCCCATCGTTCCGCAGTCCACTTTTAAGGAAGAAGAACTTCTCCTATCACTGCTTCTCACGCGTTATAGGAAAACTCTACTAAATTATATGATAGCACACATTCTAAAAAATAAGAAAAACCCTCTTACAATTTCCATAGAGGGTTTATTAAAGTATCACAGAAATTCAATACAATTTTTAGATCCACCAACGGAATGTTATTCCATTGCTTCTATGTACTGATTTATCTTTCTTTGTTCTTTTCCAATAGACCTTACAATTACAAACAATAGCACCGCTACTGTTCCAAGTATTATTAGAGAAGTAAGCTGCATGCTGATATTTTTGAAGATCCACAATGGACCTTGGGCTAACATTAGGTCATAAAAAAATAGCAAGCCAAAAATAGCCGCAGCGTACCCCATTGTTATCAATTCTATAACCAATACTTCTTTCCCTTTGAAAACCTTGTTCATTTGGGATATATCTCTTTTGGGATCACTGAGAAAGATTCTTGTTCCTAACAGTGATGAATAGTACAATAATATGACGGTAGGAATTATTAATACTAAATCAAAGAAATTAAATTTTAAAAGAATTGAGAAAACTATTGTAAGAGCTATAAACTCAATAGTATAAAGCCCTGTAGAAATCATTATTTTTGAGTTCACCATAGTTTTTGTTTTGAAAGGAAATAACTTTGGAACGGGCCAGATTTTTATTTCTTCAGTCAACATATACGCAGAAATCATGGCAGAGTAGTCTGCTGCTATCAACACAAAAAACATCGCTATGTAAGATAAATCTTGCATACCTGTGAAAAAGAATATGAACGGCAATACTACCGGATAAATCATCATAAAGATCAATTGGGAATTCCTGAAAAGAAGTTTTCTATCTTTTTCAAAAAGAGGAAGACGTTTGGTTTTAAACTTTTCAATTTTTTTAACCTTTGATTTTTTTCTCGATGTTGAAAAATCAAGTTTGTTCGCATATCTGTATATCAAGTAAAAGAACAATATTGAAACAGCGTAGATGAAAACAAGAGAAAAGATGTCGCCGTTAATAGCATTGATGAATTGAGCATGTGGCCAAAGAGGGTTCATAAAAATATTAAGGGAGTTCCCCATGCCTTCCACAAGGTTTTCTGGATCGTTGGTCATCATCATTGGAAGAAATTGCGGTATTAAGACCATAAAGATAATGCCTATGAAATAAGTTAATTGTGCAATTCTTTTTGCAGATGTTTTACCAACAAAGAAAGACATAATTAATCCTATTACAATCGATATAGATATCAAAAAAAGAAAAAACCCTATAATACCCAAGATAGATAGAATTACATTTGAACCTTTCAAAATCATATACGAGACAACGATTGATAAAAAAGCACCACTTCCTATTCCAGACATAATTAAACTATCTATCGTAGAAGAGAAAAAGAGTGTGGATCTTTTAATAGGCATGGTCAAAAGGATGTCCATCATATCGTTATCAAAAAACGTAGTTACAATTAATGGAGAAAATTGTAAAACAAAAATGGCACTTACAAGTAAAAAGGAAGGTGCGAACATTAGTTCTAACAAAGTATAATTAGAATCCAAACCTAATTGATTCAACGGAATGTTTAAATTAAAAGAACCTGCGGCTGCAAGCATCGTTGGAATGATAACAACTAAAAAAATTATTGGGACTATCAGATAACTCATTATACTAGAGATCATACCTGATCTTCTTTCTATTCCTTTTTTATTTTTTGTCGGTCGAGATTTGTTTTTATAGGAGTATTTTAACAACAATTTCAATTCATTCATAATTGTCTCAGAACCTCCCCACTAAAGTTCATCGATTATTTCTTTTACTTCACTACCCCCTGTTAATTCCAAGAAAATATCTTCTAAGCTCTTATTCCCGAGTTTAGAGAGAGATCTCAACTCTTCCAAATTACCTTCAGCAAGGATTCTACCGTGATCGATGATTCCTATTCTGTCACACATCTTTTCTGCTATTTCAAGTATATGCGTCGTAAAGAATATCGAAGAGCCTTCGTTTTTGTATTTTTGTAAAAGTTCTTTGAGTATCCTCGCCGCTCGGGCATCCAAACCTACAGTTGGCTCGTCTAAAAAAATCACTTTTGGTTTTCTCATCAAAACTGAGGCAACCATTAATTTTTGTTTCATACCATGAGAATAATCACCTATGTAATCGTTAAGGTAATCTATCCCAAAGGCATCACATATTTCGTTGAATCGGGAATGAATTTCATCTGAATTTAATTTGTATACGTTCATTACAAACTCTATATACTCACTACCTTTGAGGTTCTCATACATTTTTGGTTCATCAGGCACAACTCCAATTTCTCTTTTTATCTCCATTTCGTAATTATTGTAATCTTTATCCATTATGAAAATTTGACCAGAGGTTGGTTTTAATGTTCCTGTGAGCATCCTTATCGTTGTAGTTTTCCCTGCACCGTTGGGACCAAGAAAACCATAAATTTCACCTGCTTTTACGTTTAAGTTGATTCCATCAACAGCAGTGAAATCTTTAAATTTTTTTGTTAAATTTATCGCTTTTATCAAAGTTAATCCCCCCTCTACTTCGTTCTTATTTTAACAAGTATAAAACCCTTCTTTTTTGGTTCCAGAGGGTTTTCCCATTGTGTTAGCTTTGAAAGAAAGGAAATCTTAAACCTTCAATTTCTTTTTCGTTTTTTTCAAACTTACCAGAATACTCTTCCATTTCTTTTAAATCCCAATCGAACACCGTTAAATAACAGCTACCTTCCTTTTCTTCGCTGAATATTGCCGGAAAATCGTATAGATCTCCAGAATCTTCTTTCTCGCTCTCTTCTTCGGCTAGTGACACCTCAGTAATCACTGAATACGCTTTTAAATCAACGATCTCTGCCAACTCACCTAAGAAGTACATGAAATTGTCAAATTCTTCTTCACTATCGACATCTAATGGTAAGTTAACGGGGACGACTTCTTCTTCAACTTTGAATTGTGACAAGTGATCGTTGATATCCTGAGCCAATTCTTCATCAAGTTCTTTTATCTTCTCCAAAAATTCTTTCTTAGATTCCTCACTAAAATTCACCCACAAAATAACTTCAGGGTGAAGATGGTCCTCATGTACTAAATTTGAATCATTCATATACTCGATAGCCACTGTGTGAAAATTTGGATAATTAGAAATAAAAATCTCCTCCTTTTTTATTGAACCAAATTAGAAACTTTAAATCAATTTTCGCATCCATCTCTTGATTAACACTCTAAAGTTGTCTGAATTGAACCAAAATATTATTGTTAATATTATTATACCATTATTTTTTTATTATGCATATTAATAAAATAAAACAGGAAATTATATTTTGAATACCAAAAATAATTGACCTTCGAAGAAACTTTGTTTATTGATATTCTTACTGTTATTTAAAACTCTATACCCTTTCTTGCTTGAACACCTTGGTTGTAATAATGTTTAATCTCTTTCATCTCGGTAACCAAATCCGCAATTTCTATAATTTCTTCTGGGGCATATCTTCCAGTTATTACAACCTCTATTGTTAGAGTTCTTTCTCTGATCGCTTTTATAACTCTACCCAGCGGAATCAACTTGTAGTATAAAGCAATATTTAACTCATCCAACACGACCAAATCGTATTCAACGCCTTTTAAAACCTTCTCACAAACATCCATTCCCTTACTGGCTGCCTCTATGTCTTCTTCTGTAGGTTTTTTGTATATAAAACAGTCTCTACCAAACTGTTGAATTTCGATGTTCTTAATATATTGGCTCACTTTCAACTCACTGTACTCCATGCCTTTTATAAACTGCGCGAAAAAGACTTTTTTGCCCGCAAGTGCCGCTCTAACAGAAAGCCCTAAAGCTGCTGTTGTTTTGCCTTTGCCGTTGCCAGTATAAACATGAACGAAAGATTGTTCCATCTCAGCCACCTCATTCTCTGCTAAAAATTTATTTTCTTACAAGCTTTTTTATACCCTTACATTCTTTTTAATTGCAAATTTGGATATCTGGCTTATACCCCCTGCGAGTGAAATATTTCGAAAGATTTTGTCTTTTTCCCTTTCATCCCACCAAGAACCTGCTAAAATACTTACCCCTGTTCCAACAAACGCATCGGGAAACATCGGGGTCGATGCCCCAATTAAAACTATCTCTCGGGCATTTTTGCATAAACTTAAAAGATACTCTAGGCTGTGGTTTATAACAGTAGTCCCACTTAAAAAAACAATTTCACATTTTGGAAGTATGTCCTTTTGTTTCTCCTCAGGGAGGACTTTACCAAAAATGCCACCTTTTTGCGAAACTCCACGGTCAAAAATAAATACATTTTTGACCATTCCATTGAACATATTAGCAACTTGAGGAATATAGCCTATCGAGCAAACATTATCCTCTGGTGTGATTTCAATAGAAAAGGGGTGAATAGAAGTATCTACATCAACCAAAGGAAGGGAGCGTGAAGCTGCTGTTAACACAGTAACGCCGATAGACCTTTGCAGATCATCTTGACCCGTTAGAGCCCATTCGGCAATTTCTAAACTATCTTTACCAATAATATCTTGAGCATACGGAAAAATAGAGCAACCTGATTTTAAATTCTCACGTAGAACATAACTTACACCCATATAATTATTACTAAGTTCCAAACCAACAAGTGAAATTCCTATAACCGCATCTTTGATCTTTAATCCTTCTAAATAAGGCTGTGCTTCTTCTATAACTCTTTCAATTATCATCCTGATCCCCTTCTTAGTGAGTTATTTAACTATTGAAATATTAAAAATGTTCCTTCTTCCTATTTCCCATGATTTTGATAATTTGTTTTCAACCCCATTATATCATCTAAAAACCTAAAAAAATTCATTAATTTGTATTAGCCTTCGATAGCTAAATCAATAACTACTTTAGCTCTTCTATTGTAATACTTTAAATATTTTTCTTTATCTGATTGTGGATTTGCTCTTAGGATAAGAAAAAAAGGGAAGAAACAAGAAAGTTGCTTTAAAAACTGTTTTTATTTCTTATTGTTAGAATAAAAAAATGAGAGATAATATCGCTTCCCTTATTCCCCTCTATTTGTAATCTTTTTCAAAGTAAAGAAAAGAGAAAAATGCCTCATGTTTGCAGGCATTATTTTCTTTCCTACTTTCCCTTTATAAAAGCTTGTCTAAAAGGCTGGACTGTACAGTATAGAACCTCAGCAAGTTAGTATAATGTAGTTTCTGCTTTATCTACATTTTACATTATTTAGAGCAAAAGGGGAGACATCAATACCCGCTTCATTCGTATTTTCCATTAATTAAAGTGTGATTAAAAATTTAGGGGATACTTCGTAGAAGCTTAAGAATAATCTACAACGAGGTCTAAACTCTTAGGCTATCTTCTATTCTTCAAATCAAAAAGACGTAGAAAAAAGTGCTTACGTTCGCTAACTTTGCTTCCCTTCCTTCAATTTATCAAAGCTTGCTTAAAAGGTGGAAGAACATTACTTGAAATTGCCGGAAGATGAAGATTGTACTGTTTCCATTTTTTCCCTCACCCTCCATTCCTCTCCAACCCTTTCCTTCTTCATAGGTAGAATAAAAAGATTATTATCCGATACCGATTAATTTAATTCCTCAGAGGTTTCCATTCATTACAGGTAGGATAAAAAGAGGATAGAATGTTAGAAGGTATAAATGAAGATGAAATGTTTCCATTCCTCGCTCCTACCTTCCATTCCTCATAGGTAGGATAAAAAGGCAGTGGTCTAAATTTGAACATAGGTGAAAAAATATTAGGTTTCCATTCCTCATAGGTAGGATAAAAAGGAGGATCGAAATGAATAGGTCTATAAAAAGTTACTCTAGTTTCCATTCCTCATAGGTAGGATAAAAAGCTGACAAAGTGGTCTGAGTTGCAAAGTCCTTGCTGTGTTTCCATTCCTCATAGGTAGGATAAAAAGTTGACCTCGCTTCCGTTTTTTAGGTTCTTCAAATATGTTTCCATTCCTCATAGGTAGGATAAAAAGCCATTCTATCTCCTCTTTTAATTTTTCCAGTAAATTCAGTTTCCATTCCTCATAGGTAGGATAAAAAGCTGGAATAACAAATCAAACTTTGAGCAATTTAGCAAGTTTCCATTCCTCATAGGTAGGATAAAAAGATAATCTTCTGTTGCCGACCACAAAGAACTAAAAGTGTTTCGATTCCTCATAGGTAGGATAAAAAGATTCCAAGAAACCCGTATTTTTTGAAAGTATTCAGGTTTCCATTCCTCATAGGTAGGATAAAAAGGCAGTGGTCTAAATTTGAACATAGGTGAAAAAATATTAGGTTTCCATTCCTCATAGGTAGGATAAAAAGTTGTAATTCTGTATTAGAAAGTTCTTCAATACGATCCTCGTTTCCATTCCTCATAGGTAGGATAAAAAGGGAAAAATTTTTTTGTTAATATAATCAAGTTCTTGATTGTTTCCATTCCTCATAGGTAGGATAAAAAGTAGAAACGCTGTAGAAGTTTTTAGCGATGGAAAGTTGTTTCCATTCCTCATAGGTAGGATAAAAAGGAAAGGCGAAGCTTTGCCAATTAGAAGATTTGACGCGTTTCCATTCCTCATAGGTAGGATAAAAAGATGAAAAAATGGCAGAAGAATATTTTAATAGTTTGATGTTTCCATTCCTCATAGGTAGGATAAAAAGTTGTATAACTTCCTCTTTGCTAAATCCTCCACTTATGTTTCCATTCCTCATAGGTAGGATAAAAAGTAAATCTTCTTTTTCTATTTTTTCTAAAAATACATGTTTCCATTCCTCATAGGTAGGATAAAAAGTTACGATATTAATTCAAATTTTGAAACCTGAATGGAGTTTCCATTCCTCATAGGTAGGATAAAAAGGGAAAAATTTTTTTGTTAATATAATCAAGTTCTTGATTGTTTCCATTCCTCATAGGTAGGATAAAAAGACATTTGCAAACTTTACAATAGCTGTGAATAGAAACTTGTTTCCATTCCTCATAGGTAGGATAAAAAGTTAAATTGACTTTCTATTTTTTCAAGCTCTTCTAAAATGTTTCCATTCCTCATAGGTAGGATAAAAAGAAGTCTCATTAAATGCGGATTTCAGAAGTTGAGAAAGAGTTTCCATTCCTCATAGGTAGGATAAAAAGTTTTCTGCCTGTTCTTCTGTGAGCCCTTTTTTCAAAAGTTTCCATTCCTCATAGGTAGGATAAAAAGGCTTGCTATCGTCATTCTTAAATTGATATGAAATTGATGTTTCCATTCCTCATAGGTAGGATAAAAAGCTATATATTCATTTACCATCGCAAATTGTACATAAGTAGTTTCCATTCCTCATAGGTAGGATAAAAAGGAAGTTATTTACTTACTGATACAAAAGGAAATCAATAGTTTCCATTCCTCATAGGTAGGATAAAAAGTCAAGGCAAACCTATGGAACCAGTCTATTATAAAAGTTTCCATTCCTCATAGGTAGGATAAAAAGTGGAATTGTAAGAAAAAGAAAAAGGAGGAATAAAAAATGGAGTTTCCATTCCTCATAGGTAGGATAAAAAGTTATTTCAAGCTTTATAAGTCTTTTATAAAGAAGGTGGTTTCCATTCCTCATAGGTAGGATAAAAAGTACAAAGTGAAAGCTATAATAATATAATTCTTTTTTGTTTCCATTCCTCATAGGTAGGATAAAAAGATACGCTGTGCTGTACTTGCTATTGTTAATCTCAAATGTTTCCATTCCTCATAGGTAGGATAAAAAGTTTTAATAGATGATTTAAAAGCTTCTATCATTTCTAAGTTTCCATTCCTCATAGGTAGGATAAAAAGAAATACTTAAGGAAGCAAAAAATAAAAGTTTCAAAGAGTTTCCATTCCTCATAGGTAGGATAAAAAGCATTTCAAAACGTACTGCGTTGTCGTACTCTCCTGAGTTTCCATTCCTCATAGGTAGGATAAAAAGTGAAAAACCTTGACAAAGGTATAGAAATTTATTCTTCGTTTCCATTCCTCATAGGTAGGATAAAAAGGAAGAAATTTACATGTATAAAGATGGCATATATATGTTTCCATTCCTCATAGGTAGGATAAAAAGCGAAAAGCAATGAACCACTTTTTATTTCACTTAGCAAGTTTCCATTCCTCATAGGTAGGATAAAAAGAGAATTAAAAAAGCGTGATTATTCAGATGTTAGAACAGAGTTTCCATTCCTCATAGGTAGGATAAAAAGTTACCAGCAAGCTTTTTAACTTCTTCAAGTTCTTTAAGTTTCCATTCCTCATAGGTAGGATAAAAAGACACATCACGCCTATATGCCCTTTTTACTGTGTTAAGTTTCCATTCCTCATAGGTAGGATAAAAAGGAGCAGTTTACAGAAGCACAGTTGAAACAAGCTATGTTTCCATTCCTCATAGGTAGGATAAAAAGCTAAAACCGTCTGGACTATTGATTACTTATTCAGGGGTTTCCATTCCTCATAGGTAGGATAAAAAGGAGCTGAACACGAATTCAATGATTACAACATTTATATGTTTCCATTCCTCATAGGTAGGATAAAAAGTCAGGAGTTTGGAGTATTTCTCTTATTTCTTTGTTGTTTCCATTCCTCATAGGTAGGATAAAAAGTATCTGTCAATAAGAATTCTGCCATTTCTTTTTTATGTTTCCATTCCTCATAGGTAGGATAAAAAGTATGCCAGATAAGAAACCCGTTTTAATCAAAAATGAAAGTTTCCATTCCTCATAGGTAGGATAAAAAGAAGTACAGCTCAAAGAATATGGAATACCAACTTTTTGAAGTTTCCATTCCTCATAGGTAGGATAAAAAGGAACTACCTTTCAAATATTATAAGAACAAAAGAAAATTGTTTCCATTCCTCATAGGTAGGATAAAAAGCAACGACCTCAAGACGTACAGAAAAGCGTACTTAAGTTTCCATTCCTCATAGGTAGGATAAAAAGGATTTGAATTTCAAAATGCTCATGATTTATTGATTGTGTTTCCATTCCTCATAGGTAGGATAAAAAGTTAAATCAAATTTGCCCCCGTTGTGTGAATATATCCGAGTTTCCATTCCTCATAGGTAGGATAAAAAGACGAAAGCAGGGAAAATTAGAACAATTAGAAAAACAGTGTTTCCATTCCTCATAGGTAGGATAAAAAGTTTTTTATTAAAGAAGTTAATTCATTTAGCTTGCTTTGTTTCCATTCCTCATAGGTAGGATAAAAAGTTTTTTATTAAAGAAGTTAGCTCGTTTAGCTTGCTTTGTTTCCATTCCTCATAGGTAGGATAAAAAGTTTAATCTATGCTATAATAGAAACAGAAAGCAATCGTGGTTTCCATTCCTCATAGGTAGGATAAAAAGATGACGCTTTGAATACTTATATAACTCCATTATTAGCGTTTCCATTCCTCATAGGTAGGATAAAAAGTTGCTCTTTGTTCTTTAGTTTACTATTCAAAATATTGTTTCCATTCCTCATAGGTAGGATAAAAAGCAATGAACTGAGACCTGTCAATTATGACTTTGTTAAGTTTCCATTCCTCATAGGTAGGATAAAAAGTGACGCTAAAATAACTCCAACAGAAAAGATAAATCTGTTTCCATTCCTCATAGGTAGGATAAAAAGGTTATTTAGTGTTAGTTGAAGGGAGTTTACAAATAGAGTTTCCATTCCTCATAGGTAGGATAAAAAGATTTTTTGATAATCATCCAGTATCATTTTTAGAAAATTTGTTTCCATTCCTCATAGGTAGGATAAAAAGCCAAAAATAGCTTGAAAACGCTGAAACACACTATTTAGTTTCCATTCCTCATAGGTAGGATAAAAAGACAATTTCTCAAAGTTTTGCTTGACAATCGTAATTTGTTTCCATTCCTCATAGGTAGGATAAAAAGCAATTGAAGTGGAGGGAGAAAACGGCATAAAGATAGGTTTCCATTCCTCATAGGTAGGATAAAAAGGCAAATAGCTTTGAACTTGAGACTTGGAAACTCAGCTTGTTTCCATTCCTCATAGGTAGGATAAAAAGA
Organism: Petrotoga mexicana DSM 14811; assembly: GCF_002895565.1. Classification (GTDB taxonomy): domain Bacteria; phylum Thermotogota; class Thermotogae; order Petrotogales; family Petrotogaceae; genus Petrotoga; species Petrotoga mexicana. The sequence continues at coordinate 2,136 of NZ_AZRN01000015.1, read as the reverse complement.
AAGCAGATTTTACTCTGCGACCACAAAGTAGCAAGTTTCCATTCCTCATAGGTAGGATAAAAAGTCAACAACGAGATCTATAAACATATCGTAGAAAAAGTTTCCATTCCTCATAGGTAGGATAAAAAGTAGACACCGGAAATCAAGTTCTGATTGATGCTGTTGGTTTCCATTCCTCATAGGTAGGATAAAAAGTTCTTCCGTGAAGGCTTGATGATTGGTGAAAAAGAGTTTCCATTCCTCATAGGTAGGATAAAAAGGAGAACGAAAATTTTCAAAAAGCAAGTAGTGGAGAGTATAGTTTCCATTCCTCATAGGTAGGATAAAAAGTGTTTCATGGATGGGAATAAAGCAAATCCCAAATAGTGTTTCCATTCCTCATAGGTAGGATAAAAAGCATTAGACGTACTCAGTGATAGCAATGGATATAAAGTTTCCATTCCTCATAGGTAGGATAAAAAGAGTGCTGAAAATCAATTCAAAACATTCACGAAAAATAGTTTCCATTCCTCATAGGTAGGATAAAAAGATTTGGCTGAATATTTATGTACCTCATCTAATATAGTTTCCATTCCTCATAGGTAGGATAAAAAGATGAGTGCACCAGAACCATCAGTCGCAAGTGATACTAGTTTCCATTCCTCATAGGTAGGATAAAAAGTTAAAAGAATTGAAAGATTTAGCCGAAGTAAAGCATAGTTTCCATTCCTCATAGGTAGGATAAAAAGTGAAATGGAACTTGTCACGAAGTCATAAAGAGCCATGGTTTCCATTCCTCATAGGTAGGATAAAAAGTTACTGGGCAATTGTCAGATCCATTCGTTGATCCAGAGTTTCCATTCCTCATAGGTAGGATAAAAAGGGAATAAATTTTGATGAAATAGTAGAAGAAGCAAAGTTTCCATTCCTCATAGGTAGGATAAAAAGTTGAAAAGAAAAGATGAAGGATTGTTAGCTGTTTTGAAGTTTCCATTCCTCATAGGTAGGATAAAAAGTATTGGATGCACTGGAAGGAATAATATACAATAACGAGTTTCCATTCCTCATAGGTAGGATAAAAAGGATATAGAAGATTGGAACACAATGCTAAACAAAACAAGTTTCCATTCCTCATAGGTAGGATAAAAAGTCTATTTGAGTTTGCAGTCTCAACATTTCTTGAATGGTTTCCATTCCTCATAGGTAGGATAAAAAGAATGTAATAAGTTGCTCGGATTTTTTCTCTTCATATTGTTTCCATTCCTCATAGGTAGGATAAAAAGAGAAAATAAACAAAAAACAAGTACAACTACGTATAGAAGTTTCCATTCCTCATAGGTAGGATAAAAAGGAATACGAGTTTTAATGCCTTCTCTAAATTTTGGAAGTTTCCATTCCTCATAGGTAGGATAAAAAGGTAAATTCTCATTTTGAAACTGTTCAATCGTATTATTGTTTCCATTCCTCATAGGTAGGATAAAAAGTTATTGTCAAGCCTTCCAAATATTGCCGTCGGAGTTTCGTTTCCATTCCTCATAGGTAGGATAAAAAGTGAAGAAGTTGCAGAAGATACACGAACGAAATTATGTTTCCATTCCTCATAGGTAGGATAAAAAGCCCCTCCACGTAGATATTTGAAAGTATCCAATTGAAGTTTCCATTCCTCATAGGTAGGATAAAAAGTAGAAGTGCCTTTTTTAGAGGTTACCGAAAGGGAGATGTTTCCATTCCTCATAGGTAGGATAAAAAGTTTGTATCCCTAAAAGTATTTACCCTCGAATCATAGGTTTCCATTCCTCATAGGTAGGATAAAAAGTGGAATATATTCCGCTTATAATAGTTTTATTTTTATTAAGTTTCCATTCCTCATAGGTAGGATAAAAAGTTAAGCAGTTGGAAGAGTTGCTCAAGCCTGATCCTGGTTTCCATTCCTCATAGGTAGGATAAAAAGACGTATCAATCTCTTTTACAATGCCGTTTGTATTGGTTTCCATTCCTCATAGGTAGGATAAAAAGGCATAAAGGGGGTAAAAAATGAAAGAGATAAAAAAAGTTTCCATTCCTCATAGGTAGGATAAAAAGGCATAAGATAAACATAAATACTATATCATAAAAAATTACGATTGTCAAGCAAAACTGGCTCCTTGTCAAATATGG
>NZ_AZRN01000014.1 GCF_002895565.1 Petrotoga mexicana DSM 14811 | reverse complement strand
TTATTATTATTATTATTATTTTTTATTACTTCTTTTTCAGGCAGAGGAGAGTTTTTAAAACCAAGACGTTCTTTTTCTATGTTGCTAAAAATATCTTGAAGTTTTTGGTCAAAGGATTTTAATTTAGCATTAGATGCATTCGCAGTAAAATGACTAATGTTTTTTGATTTAGGTAAATTTGTTATAAGATCAGTTAAGGCAATGTTCAAAATTATTCGCTCCTTTTTTCTCCCATTTTGGCTATTACTTCAGCAGCTTTTTGTGGGTTAACAAGAGCAAGAGCTTGCAGTATTTCAGCGGCTGATTTTGATTCAAGGGTTGCGAGTGCATCAACTAGTAACTCCACACTTACTTCTTCTCTACTTAAAGCGTTGGCAATTTGTTGAGGGGTTGATCTAGCTAGCCAATTGGCTAGGGTATTTATTCTGGCATTGTAATCGTTGTATTGGTCAATTTTTTGTTGATATTCTTGATTTAGCTTTTCTAATTCTTCTCTTTGAGCCATTAACTTTGCACTTTCTTGTGAAACTTGCTCTAAGAGTTTTTGTAATTCATTTTGTTCGGCAATTAAACTTTCTATTTCATCTTGTATAGCCTTGAGCTTGGTGTCTAACAATTCCTTTTGTAAATAGAAGGGATCAGAAATCTCTAAATATTCATACTTGGATAAATTTCTTAGTCCTGGTACAAAATCGACTAAAAAAGCCATATAACTTCTCCAACTATTTTGAAGATTCAAATTTAAGTAAGAAAGTCTGTTATATTCAAAGTAGATGTAACCAAATCCTAGGAGAAAAATTATCACAATTACAGAAATTAATATAATCCTAAAGAATCTTCTTCCCGATCTTTTTTTGGGTTTTGGTTTTTCTTTTTGTTTATTTTGCATGGAAAATTTCCTCCTTACACTAATATTTTTCTGTATAATGATGAGATGTTCCTAATCGCTTAGGGGTTTCACCCCTAAGAACCCAAAAAACAGTGAAATATAACCATTAAGCTCATCTTTTGCACAAATCAGTAAAAAGTATTTTAGCGCCCCTTCGCCCCGCAGCCCGACCCACAGTTAGCCCACAATTGACCCTTATGAGAATATGGAAGTTATTTCAAAGCATTATGAAAAAACTTTTGCACAAGGCTGTAAAATTAAGAAAGGCGGTTTACACCGCCTCTTTAAAAATTTGTATAATTTAAATTTTTTCTTTGTTTTGGGTTATTTCAGTGGGGACATCTTTTATGTGGAGGTCTAATTGGTTGAAAGGTATTTCGACTTTATTTTCTTCGAATTTTTGTTTAATTGATTTTGCTACATCCATCGACGAAGCGAGGAAATTTTCTTGTTTTGCCCAGAACCTTACAACGAAATTTATAGAGGAATCGGCATATCCATCGAAAAGGATCATTGGTTGATGGTCATCATCTATATGCACTAATTCGGCTGATCGTACTGCTTCATCTATTACATTTATCACCTTGTTCAAATCGGATGAATAAGATACTCCAACTTTTACCTCGTTTCTTCTTATGTTGGAGGGCCAATAATGAATGATCTTGCTTGACCAAACTTCTCTACTGGGAAGATGAACTCTTCTCCCATCCCATGTTCTTATGACCACATGGTTCACGTTTATCTCTTCTACTGATCCAGATATTCCATTTATTTCTACACCTTCACCATCTACTACTAGATGATTCAACATTATTAAAAATCCACAGATTAAGTTACCAAGAGGTTCTTGTACTGCAAAAGCGACTATTATACCACCTATTCCTAATCCAGCAAGAAATGCGCTAAGGTTAGTAAAAATTACAGAAATAATGATAAAACCACCTAAGGTATACATAGCTATGTTCAATATCGTCATTAGAGATTTTCTGTATTGAAGCGTTACTCTTCCACTTTTTTCTGCTGTGTTTATTACGATTTTATATATAAGTTTTGCTAAGTACCTAGCGATAAAGAGGATTGCAATGCTAATACCGATTCTTATTAGATAATTAATAGTTGTTTGAAGCCATTCTGGCATTTTAAATACCCCCCATTAAATAAATAGTCTGTTGTATTCATAGTTTATAATACTCATTGCATATATAGCAGAAGTTTCAAAACGGAAGATACTTTTACCCAAATTGACAATTTTGAATTCGTTTGTAGAAAAAAAGTTTTTTTCTCTTTTTGAAAATCCATACTCTGGACCAACAACTAAGTTTATTCTTTGGCTACCTTTTAACTCTTTTAAGACTTTTCCTACGTTGTCATTTTTTCCATCTAAGTCCATTACTATAGTGTCTTTCTTAGGAATTTCCTTGAATTTTACAAAATTAATTTGAGGGATATTGGCAAAAACAGTTTGTTTGGATGTTTCTATTATGACCCTTTGAAACTTGTTCAAATTTTTATAATTTATATCCGATTTTTCCCCTCTGTAAAGATAAAAAGTATTCGCCCTTAATTCAACCATTTTTTCTAACAGTAAGTGCATTCTATCCCATTTACTCATGCCTAAATATACTGATACATGTGGTTTGTAATCTTCTTGTGGTTTTTCCTTATCTATAATTTCAAGGATCGTTTCTTTTTTACCTATTTTTACAATTGTTGCAGTGTATAATAAGCCATCTCCCGTTATTACTTTTATTACTTCCCCTTCGACTTTTTTTGTTATTTTTAAGTGTGCAGTTTCTTCTTCGTTTAGAATAATTTCTTCATTTACTTTTTTCCCGTAAAATGTATTTGGCATTTATAATCAACCTATGAACTCTTTCCCCATGTAAGGTATGAGTTTTTCAGGGATTTCTATCTTGCCATTGGCTGTTTGATAATTTTCCATTATAGCTACTAAAGTTCTTCCAACCGCTAATCCTGAACCATTTAGTGTGTGAACAAAATTTAGCTTGTTTTCTTTGTTCCTGTACCTTATGTTTCCTCTTCTTCCTTGAAAATCTTTTGTATTTGAACATGATGATATTTCTTTATAATCATTATAGCTAGGTAACCATACTTCCAAGTCATAAGTTTTGGAAGCTGCAAAACCTAAATCTCCAGTGCATAGTGCAACCACTCTGTATGGTAAATTCAACAGTTGCAACACCTTTTCTGCGTGACTTGTTAATTCTTCTAGTGCTTGAGAGGATTCTTCGGGGGTTGTATACCAAAATAATTCTACTTTATCAAATTGGTGTTGCCTGATCATTCCTCTTACATCTTTTCCATAACTACCGGCTTCTCTCCTATAACAGGGTGTATAAGCAACATATTTTAAAGGCAGGGAATTTAATTCTAAGGTTTCGTTTCTATGTAAAGCTGCCAAAGAAACTTCTGCAGTAGAAATAAGGTACATTTGATCCAACGAAGTTTTATATAAATCATCTTCGAATTTCGGTAGTTGACCTGATGAGGTTATAGTTTCTTTTGTAACTAGATGTGGAGGTAGTATAAAGGTGTAACCGTGATCTTTGGTATGTAAGTCGATCATAAAGTTGATTAAGGCTAACTCTAAACGGGCTATGTCACCTTTTAAGATGGTGAATCGAGATCCGCTTAGTTTAGCTGCTCTGTCAAAATCTAAGAGGTCTAATTCAGTGCCTAAATCCCAATGGGCTTTTGGGTCGAAATCAAATTCTCGTGGTTTCCCCCATCTTCTCACTTCGAGATTTTCGTTCTCATCTTTTCCAACGGGTACGCTGCTGTCGGGAATATTAGGCACACATAATAATTTATAATTTAAATTGTCTTCAATGTTTTTTAAATCTGATTCTAGATTTTTTATTTGTTCAGAGAGTTCCTTCCCTTGGATAATTATTTCTTCAGCCTCATCATTTTTCTTTTGGGCTTTTAATTTAGCAACTAATTTAGAATTTTGATTTCTTTGGGCTCTAAGAGTTTCAATTTGTTGCAACAATTTTCTTCTCTCTTCATCGAGAGAGATAATTTCATCAATGATAGAAGTTTCGTTGTTTCTTTTTATTAAAGCTTCTTTTATTTCTTGTGGATTCTCTCTGATATATTTTAAGTCTAACATTTTACCCTCCCAAAATGGATGTTTTAAAAAGTTCTAAAAATTGATTTAGCGCCCTTTCGCCCCGCTCCCGTCTAAGGAAAAAGAGATAATAGTTTTGCCCCGTTCACGACTATCTTTTTATTCGTAGTTTCCTACAAGTTACTACCCTTGAGGGTAGTCGACTATTTACTTAAACTATCTAATAAAGCTGAATTTTTAACTTGTATCTTACCCTCTTCTAATTCTTTTAAGGCAATACTTACGTAGTCTTTTTTTTCAGTAATCCCTTTCAGTTCATCTAAGTTTTTTAGAGTTTCAGCCCTTTTAGCTGCAATAATAGGAATTACATATTTATACTTCGCTCTATTTAATATTCTATCGTAATTTATTCCCAAATTCATGTGATTTCACCTCTTAATATAAAAATTCATAATTGTTTTTTAAAAAAAAACGGAGTTTTATCATCAAATCTTTCTCTTTTTAGTTGTTCTGCCACAAGAACAGAAATCAATTGATTTGTTGATTCTTCGACCTCCTGATTTACGATTACGTAATCGAAATCTTTCATATGAGAAATCTCCCATTCTGCATCTTTCAGCCTTATTTCCAAAGAATCTTGTGATTCGGTACCTCTTTTTCTTAGTCTTTTTTCCAGATCCTCATTGGAGGGAGGTAAAATGAAAATGTAGATAGCGTTCTTATAAATTTTTTTAATGTTTAGAGCTCCTTGAACATCGACATCTAAAACAAGGCCTCGACTTTCTTTTAACTTTTCCTCAATAAATTTTTTGGATGTGGCATAATAATTTCCATGAACCTCAGCCCACTCGAGAAATTCTCCATCTTCTTTCATTTTAAAAAAGGTGTTTTTATCGATAAAAAAATAATCTTTTCCGTCAATTTCTCCAGGTCTTTTTTCTCTTGTGGTATAGGAAACAGAGAAAGAAAAACCAATAATTTTGTCTAAAGCACTTTTTATCAATGTAGATTTTCCTGCACCTGATGGTCCACTAACGATGTAAAACAATCCGTCCATTTTTATAGTACTTCCTTGCGTATTTTATCTAAAACTTTTTCAATGTCATAATAGTTCTGCAAAAATCTGTTGGTAATCGTTTCTGGTTGGATTGCGCTGGCTATAACATGGCCAGAGTCGGTTATTATAAATGCTCTAGTTTTTCTTCCGTGGTTTACCTCTAATAGCTTTCCTTGTTGCTCTGCGATTTCTTTTAATCTTTTTAAGGGTTGAGAAGTAGGCGAAACAATGGCTATAACCCTATCACCAACAACGATATTTCCAAAACCTATGTTGATCAATCCATACATGAAGAGCACCTCCACCAGCAAAAATATTTAGCTTAGATCCATCCTTCCATCAAATATCTTTAATATACAATCTATCCGTACTCCTTTACGATATTTTTGATCATTTACCATAATTCAATAAATAATTTAATGAAGATTTTGAACTTGCTCTCGAATTTTATTAACTAAAGTTCTCCCTTCCAAGGAAAGGTTAGTTATATCTAAAATTTTTGACTTGGAGGCGATGGTGTTAAATTCCCTATGCATTTCTTGACAGATAAAATCTAGTTCTTGCCCAATACTGTCGTTATTATTTTCATTTTCCAAGAAATTGTTAAATCTTTTAATGTGGCTTTTTAGCCTGTCTAATTCTTCGCTGATGTCTGCTCTTTCTGCTAATAATACTATTTCCATTTCTAACCTATTTTCATCGATATTATCTATATTACTGATCAAAGTATTAACGTTATGTTTTAACTGCTCTCTGTATTTTTCTTTCATTTGATGAGCGTTTTCTTCTATTTTAATAACAATATCTTCAAGTTCATTCAAATAACCAGTAAGAAAGTCTTTTAGATCTTTTCCTTCTTCCTTTTGGTACCTCAATACTGTTTCGATTACTTCTTTTAAAACTTCTTTCATGCCTTCCCAAATGTCATCGATAGTTTTTTCATCAATGGAAATTTTGACTATATCTTTGAATTTTAACAAATCTTCTAAATTAACGTCATCTGCTAAATGTAATTCGTTGATCAAATTGTTGAGGGCATTGTAATAAGCCTTAGCTAACCCTAAGTCAACATCGATTATGTTGTCTGTCTTCAATAATTTTATATCTATTGAAATTCTCAAGGTTCCCCTTTTGAAGTACTTTTTTACCAAATTTTGAATATGTAATTCTAACGGAGAAAATAAAGGTGAGATTGAAGTATTGATGTTTAGATTTTTGGAGTTGAGAGATTTTATTTCTATATTATAACTATAATCACCGATATTTTTTGTTATTCTCCCATAACCGGTCATGCTTCTCATAATTTCGCCCCCTTTATGTTTATTATACATTAAAAAATTAATAATTCAAAAAATTCAAGACATTTTTTAACTTAATCAAGAATAATTCGGCCTCATCGTCATTATTCAAGTGAGATAAGCTAATTCGGATCATACCACTTGCCTCGTCATTTTTGTATCCCATACTTTCCATAACTCTACTAAAAGATTTAATCTTACTTGAACAAGCTGAAGTGGTTGATACATAAATTTCTTCTTCTGAGAGGGCGTTTACAATAATATCTCCTCTTACATTAGGAAAGAAAAAAGCTAATGTATTTGGAACAGAATTTTCTAAGGGAGTGACTATTTTTGCTCCCATGTTTAGTAATTCGTCGGCTAGATGATCCCTAATATTTTTTATATTTGAATTCATCTTATCAAGATTTTCGGTCGATTTTTTCAAAGCTAAAGCCGTGCCAATGATTCCTGGTACATTTTGTGTCCCTGCTCGCATCCCATTTTCTTGGGAACCACCTGTTATGAAGGGAAATATTCTTGTTCCTCTACGTTTGTAAAAAATACCTACGCCTTTTGGGCCATGAAATTTATGGGCAGAAAAGGAAGCGAAATCACATTTGTATTTGTACAAATCAAAGGGTATCTTACCGATAGCTTGTACAGCATCAATATGGAAGTAAGTTTCTTCGTTTTTTTCTTTTATTATTTTGTAGGCATCTTGGATAGGTTCCAAGGTACCGACTTCATTGTTTGCCGCCATTAAACTAACTAATATGGTATCTTCTCTTACGCTTTTTGACAATTCATTTAAATCTATTACTCCCTTATCATTCACATTTATATAGGATACTTCAAAATCTTTCCTTTCTAGTTGTTTGAGTGTGTTAATAACGGCAGAATGTTCTATGGTCGAGGTTATAATATGTTTGCCTCTATTTTTGTTAGCTTCTGCAACTCCTTTTAGAACCCAATTTATTGATTCAGTAGCACATGAGGTGAAAAATATCTCTTTGGGTAAAACTTTAAACACTTCGGAAATTTGCTCTCTTGCTTCTTCTAAATCATTTTCAATATTTACGCCAAATTGATGAATAGAGCTGGGATTTGCGTAGTATTCTGCCATATATTTCAAAATCAAATCAGCAACCTGGCTGTCAACTTGGGTGGTTGCATTGTTGTCAAAATAAATCAAGTTATATTCCTCCTTACAGTTACTTCAAAAAGATCAGCGTAAAAGTACTACCTTTGTCTAATTCAGAATATGCTTTTAATTCAATATCTAACGCATCAGCTAGTTTTTTTGCTATTGATAATCCTAATCCATGTCCTTTATCGCTTCGAGAAGGGTCCACTTTGTAAAACCTTTCGAAGATGTTTTTTAATTTTGTCGGTTCTATACCAATACCATGGTCTTGAATGCTTATACTCTTTTGATCGGGGTCTAATTTTATTATTATTTCTTTTTGATTTGATGAGTATTTTATTGCATTTTCAATGAATATTTTGAGGATTAAAGAAAGGTATTCATTAGAGCTGTTTACTGTGAAAGTTTCTCCCTGTATATCTATTTTGAATTCACTCAACTCTAATTTAAAAAGATTCAAAGTTTCTTCTATTACATTTTTAACATCTATACTTTCTTTTTTGATTTGATAATCGTTCTTAGTTAGAAGCAAAAGTTTTTCAACTAGATCCCTTAAATATTCGTTTGATGCTTCTATACTGTTCAGCGATTCTTCCATAATTTTGGGATCGTTTTTCCCCCATCTTTTCAGCATTTTAATGTAACCATTTATAGAAGTTAAAGGTGTTCTCAACTCATGGGAAACATCTGAAACGAATTGATTTTGTATTTCAAAAGCATTTTCGATTCTGTCCAACATTGAGTTCAATTTTTGTGCGAAGATATCAAATTCCTGGGATTTTTGTTCGGATATCCTTTTATCAATGGTATCGGCATCTATTTCAGATATTTGTTCTGCCATTTTGACTACAGGTTTAAGTGTGCTTTTAGCTAAAAAATACGATACTAATAACGATATAAAAAAACCAGCCGTTATTATTACAAAAACTGCTTTTTCAAAGTTTTTCAAAAGCGCTGTTAGTTCAAGAGATGGTCCACCGACAATTAAAAGGGATGAACCAAATATTGGGACACCTGCAAAGATGTAGTACATACCATCAGATTCATAAAGATACGGTAACCTAGGAATTTTAAAATTTTCCTTTATCAAACCATATGGGTCTGAAATCAATTGTCCATCCAAAATGACTATCCTGTTTGATAATAAACTTCTTCTCAATACACTTGAATCCTGCATAATTTGGTAAAGTAATTCTATAGGATCTTGAGGATTTTTGGCATTTTCTCTGTTCAATCCACTTACATTCAATTGTGCTATATACATGTCGTTGTAACTTTGAAGTGTGAATTGTACAAAAACGATCCTCACTAGGCCAACAATCGCCAATACGATACTCATAGTAATAGCTGTGAAAACAATTGTTTGCCTAAAAATCGCACTATGTTTTACTTTTTTTCTCCCTAATAACGTAGCCAACACCTCTCACAGTTTCTATATTTTGCGCAGAATTTTTCAATTTTTTTCTTAAATAATTGATGTATACTTCAACTAAGTTGTTGTTTTCTTCATCGTAGTATCCCCAAATCTCTTCCAAAATTTTTTCTTTTGAGACAACTATATTTTTATTGAGAGCCAATAGCTTGAGTATGTTAAATTCCGTAAGACTCAAGTGAACATTTTTTTTATTCACAAGAACTTCCATGTTTTGAGGGTAAATCTCTATGTCTCCAACTTTTATCAATTCTTTAGTTTTGCCCATTCTTTTTAATAAAGCCTCTATTCTTGCCAATATTTCTTCTATTTCAAAAGGTTTAACCACATAATCATCAGCATTTTTTAAACCTTTAACTTTACTTTCTAACTCCCCTCTGGCTGTGATCATTATTATTCCAATATCATTGTCGTAATCTCTAATTGCCTCGGCAACCTCAAATCCATCTCTTATGGGCAACATTATATCCAATAATATAATATCAGGCTTAAAATTTTCATAAAATTTTAATGCTTCATCTCCATCTTTTGCTATTTTTACGTTATAGCCTGCATGGGTTAATTCCAACTCTAAAAGCCTTGAAATGGATCTATCGTCTTCTACTACTAAAATTCTAAACATTTGTAATCCTCCCCAAAGTTGAAAATAATGTCTTTAAAAACTTTAATAGCGCCCCTTCGCCCCGCAGCCCACCCTCTAAGGAAGGTTGAATAATGGTTTCACCCTTCTGCCCAACACGGTTAAAATTCGAATGATAAACTTATAGTGTGTAAGTGTTGATGAAATAAGTAAGAAAGCAAAACCTTGCTTTTTTGAAAAGGAAAAGCGTACTGAGCTCCGAAATTAAAGTATATAGATGGTTGATTTTCTTTACTTATTGAGAGACCAAATCCTGGATATAAAGATAATTCTGAGGTTTGTTTCTCACCAAGTGTATAAGTTTTTACAGCCACTAAATCGTAGGTTAATTCGTTTATATCTACTAAAATACTATTTAGATCTTCTATCTGACTGTTTACCTGAAGTATACCGTATAAACCAAAATTATTGAAATCTTCGTAATCGTCTAATAAAAAAGATACATTTATCAGATCTTCTTTATTTTTCAGTATAGCTCCAATTCTAACACGATCATTCAAGGTTGTTTTATAGGTAAATTTAAAGTTGTTATTGAAGTTGGAGGAGATTTTAAAGTAAGACTTGTTGAACTGCAAAGAAATACTGGATATAATCTCGTTAGAATCAAATTGATAACTTACTCCGAGGTTGGTTTTTAAATTTGAGACATTTTTTGTTTTTTCTTCGACTGTTAGGTTTTCTAGATTAAACGTAGATGTAACTAAAACACGGTATTCTTCATCTTTTTTTATCAAATAATAATTGTTAATATTTTCTTTAAAATTAACATCTGCTTTATTTATATCAAAGATCTCATAAAATTCAACTTTTTCTAGATCCGTAAGGAGCGAAAAATTTGATTCTAAGAATCCTATGGCATCCTTGCTTTTAAGTGAAGAGTCGCCATAGTTTTTTTCTAAACAGATTAAATAATCATAGAGATTTTTTGAAATTTTGTGTGAAGATGAATATGTGATCACTTTATTTTTTCCTGCGTTATCATCCAAAAAATTGAAAAAATCTAATATTTCAGACGACAATTCGTCTTTGCCAAACAAAATTATACTATTCGAGTTGGGGACTTTTCTAACTTTTTGGTTTAAAAGCATCAGAATATTTGATATTTTTGTTATTTCTAAACTTTTGAAGTTAATCTCTGTAGCATTTTGTACTGATTCTTGAATTATTAAGTCGAAATCTCCCACCAAATACAAATTATGTCCTACTTTTTTGTATTCATAATCGGTAGAATATAAGATAATATCTAAAGCACTTTCCAAATCTAAAGTATTTATTTCTTTGGTAATTTTCCCTGAAGTGTTGACTTTTGTTAAGATAATGCTTCCACTAACTTCCTCAAGTTTTTGTAGTACTTCTTCAAGCGGTGCTTCATTGAAACTCAAATGAATATTTGAAAAGTAAAAAGAGGCTGAAAAGACGACTATTATTAATATTAAAACTTTTTTCAACTTTTAGAACCACCCTTTTTATTTTATCTATGGATCTTTAGTGAGTAATTATCAACTTTGATTATTTCATTGGGATTAGTACCTTTACTTGTAATAATCTCTATTAGAATTTTATCTACACCTAATTCAGTAACTAATTTCTCTGTGAATTCATTTGTTTGTTCAGGTAATAGTAATTGTTTGGATTTTAATATAATTGTGTTCCCTACCTGATTATTTGTAGTAGAATTCCATTTTTTCATGTAGATATCATAATTAACAGATGAGTTTCCAGTATTTTCTATTTCAAAATTGATTGTTATATTATTATAAAAATCGTTTAAAATATTATTCTCCTTGATGTATACTTTTGATTCTGAGTTATATACATTATCTCCAAAATCTACTGTTACTGGAATATTAATTTTACTTAGAATCGTTGTTGTTCCTTCGCTACTTTCTCCAATTAGAGTCAAATTAGTATAGTATTCACCGGTTAATTCAACCAAATTTGATCTTCGGTAATCTGCTATTAGTTTTGTTTCCACTCTTTGGTATTTAGGTATTGATAATTCCTTAGGGGTTATAGATAAATATTTATTGTTTGTTTTTCTATTATAAAGGCTTTGTTCGTCTGCTTCCAATTCAAAATCAAAAAAAACGTTGATCTCTAAAAAATCATTATTAACTACATCCAAAGAGAATTCTACCGGAGTCGTGATATACTCCCTAGGGCTCATTTCTTTAGGTATTTTTATATAAATTTGATTTGGATCTGAATTTACGTTAACTACATTCCTTTCTTTGTATACATTCTCTGATATCTTAAATTCTTTTTCATAAACGTATTTTTCTTGAAAATAATCTTTATAACCATAATATATCTCTGCTCTAATCTTGTATTCTTCAGGAGCTAAATATTTTTCAATAAAAATATTACCTTCTTTGTTAGTATAAGGTAAGAGATTTATAGACTGGTCTTTAAAAAGGGATTTTTGAAAAATCAATTGCTCGTCATTTAATTCATACAAAGAAAAAGTTCCCCAGACATTAACTTCCAAATTACTACTGTTGGATAGTTGTAATGGGAAATAGGTGCCTAGTTTATCTTTGCTTGAAAAAAATGGGGTATCACAATACATATCTAAAGAAATTTGCATATTCGAAGTATTTATATCCACAATTTTTATAATAATTGGAAAACTAATTTTAGCTACCTCTGAATCTATTGGTAAATTATCATCAGCCAATACAGAAAAAGCAAGAACATGAGTACCTTGTGAAATTTCGGAACCTTTAACTAAAAAATCAACTTTTTTTGTTTTATAGGGAAGTAAACTAATTTCACTTGGATACGATACTTCAAAAGAGGAATTCTCTAAAAGCGAACTAATGTGTATATTAATTTTACTCTCTGAGTCGTTAGTGAAATAAAATGAAACAACCTTTTCTTTGCTATCTACTAATTCTACAGACTTCAAGAATGAATCAACGTTCAAAGAAAACAGCAAGTTAAAGATAGTCAAAGAAATAAAAAGTAGAATTATTTTTCGCAAAAGTATATCTCCTTTCCAAATTTTATTTATTTTTCTATATTATATCATTTAAATATGATAAGATATTTTGAGTTAACAAAAAATAATCAATATTAAAAGGGGTGAAGATGTAGTGGAAGTTTCTTCTTTTATGGAATCTACCTTTTTTTCTCTAGTAATTTTTCCCATTATAATTTTTGCTATGAGGCTTTGCGATGTAAGTCTGATGACGATAAGGATCATCTTTATCTCAAAAGGTATCAAGTTTTGGGCATCCGTATTAGGATTTTTTGAAATAATTATATGGCTTATAGCTATTTCTCAAGTTATGAATAATTTGGATAACCCTATTTATGCGATAGCTTATGCCTTGGGATTTGCTACTGGAAATTATCTAGGAACGGTTTTGGAAGAGAAAATAGCTATTGGAACAAACTTAGTAAGAGTGATAACCAACAAAGAAGCTCAACCTTTGGTTGATTATTTGAATAAAGAGGGTTTTGGAGTAACTAGTATAGATGCGAAAGGATCTAAAGGTCCTGTGAAAATTATATACAGCGTGGTTAGGAGGAAAGATTTAAAAAAGATTATAGACATAGTTAATGAATTCAATCCAAATGCTTTTTATTCAATCGAAGAGGTTCGTGGGGTGAACAAGGGGATTTTTCCAGTACAAAACGTTAATTTCGAATTTAGAAATAGATTCACTAGAAAAGGGAAGTAGCTTATAAAAGTAGGGGTTTGGATAGCGATATCAGAAGTGTAGTATTTTTATGGTATAATTATAGTGTAACTTTTAAAGTTGTTAATTGCTTTTAAATTATCGTTGGAAGGAGGGATATTGATATGGCTTTAAAAATTTCCTCACCAGTTTTTAAAAATAACGATTATATACCAAGCACCTATACCTGCGAGGGTAGGGATGTTAACCCCACATTGTTAATCGAGGGAATTCCCGATGAAGCAAAATCTTTGGCGTTGATAATGGATGACCCAGATGCTCCAAAGGGGACCTTTGTGCATTGGGTGGCATGGAACATTGAATTAGTTGACGAGATTCCTGAAAGGATCCCAAAAGAATACTCAATAACTCATCCTCTTACATTAAATCAAGGGAAAAACAGTGCTCATCAAACTGGATACATGGGTCCTTGTCCTCCTGTTGGACATGGGGTTCATCATTATCACTTTAAACTTTACGCATTAGATACAACATTGGATTTACCTCAAAACACCAAAAAAGAAGATTTATTGAAAGCTATGGAAGGTCATATAATCGAAGAAACAGAAATTGTAGGATTGTATAAAAGAGATTAATCTTAGTGAGTGGGGAGAGGAATGAAAGCTCCGTTTTCCTTATGGGTGGGGAGCGGTGTGAAGGGGCGCTATAAATAAATTTTTAAAATTTTTAAATCTAATATTTTCGAAAAAATAATCAGGAGGCGAAAGATGGACTTAAAACTCGATGTTGTACAGTTAGATATTCCCGAAGATACGAATATAATAGTAGGGCAATCGCATTTCATAAAAACTGTTGAAGATATCTATGAAAGTATAGTTACAACAAACCCCTCTTTAAAATTTGGATTAGCTTTCAATGAGGCCTCCGGTCCACGTCTTGTAAGATACGATGGTAACGATGAAGAGTTAATTAAAGTAGCTATCGATAACGCTCAAAAGATAGGAGCGGGTCATTGTTTTGTGCTAATTATCAAAAATGGTTTCCCTATAAACATAAAAAATCAACTATTGAATGTCCAAGAAGTACTTAATATTTTTGCTGCTACAGCAAATCCTTTACAAATAATTGTAGCTGAAAGTGATCAGGGAAGGGGTATATTAGGAGTAATAGACGGATATCCTCCAGTAGGTGTAGAAAAAGAAGCTGATAGAGAAAAAAGGAAAATCTTCTTGCGAGAAGTAACAAAGTACAAAAGGTGGTAAATTCGCTATATAGTTTATGAAATAAAGGGGAAAACATGTGGATTTTTTTTACAATTTTATCATTATTAATATTATATTTACTTTTTTTCTGGGTAATTCCTTTTTCATTAAAAGGCGCGATATTCGATCCCAGTAGAAAACGAGATGTCGAAAAAATGGTTAATATGGCAGAAATAAAAGGAGACGAAATCTCGGTAGATTTAGGATCGGGTGATGGCCGTGTTGTTATAGCCTTTGCTGAAAAAGGTGCACAAGCTCATGGTTTTGAGATAAATCCTTTTTTAGTCTTGATTTCGAGGATAAATATTAGAAGAGCCGGATTAAAAGGAAAAGCATTTATTCATTGGAAAAACTTTTGGAAAGCAGATTTGTCTAAATTCGATATTATAACGGTTTTTCAAGTGGATTTTGCGATGAATGAATTAGAAAATAAGTTAAAAAAAGAACTCAAGCCTGGATCAAAAGTAATTTCAAATCAATGGACGTTCCCAAACTGGAAATATTCAAAATATGAAAACGGTATCTATGTTTATGATTCAAGCGAATTGCCAACAAAATAGAGGATGGTTTTATGGATCTAAATCATGAAGAAAAAGAAAGTAATCTGAATTTTAGACTTCTTCTTTCTGTTATACTGAATTTTGGAATAACTATAGCAGAGATATTGGGTGGAATTTTTTCTAATAGTTTAGCTTTATTATCCGATGCCATACATAATCTTAACGATACTACTGCAATCCTTATAAGTTATATTGCAAGGGTTTTATCAAAAAAGAAACGAGACTCAAAAAGGACATACGGTTATAAAAGGGTAGAAACACTTGCTGCTTTTGTAAATACAGAAATATTAATGGTTATCGCTGTTTATTTACTTATTGAAGGTATAAATAAATTATCAAATCCATCAATCATACAAGGTAACATAATGCTAACAGTTGCTTTTATTGGGTTAGCAGGAAATTTAGCAACCGCATATTTACTGCATTCTGGTTCAAAAACAAATCTAAATGTCAGAGCTACTTTTGTTCATATCCTTAGTGATACCTTTTCATCTATATTTGTAATTATTGGGGCATTTTTGATCATTTATCAAAAACTTTATATCATTGATGCTATTTTTACTCTAATGATAAGCGGGTATATATTTGTGGAAAGTATACCACTAATGAAGGATACTATAAATATACTCTTGCAAGGAACTCCAACTGATATCGAAATCGAAAAAATAAAAACAAAGTTGGAAAAATTTGATTTCGTAAAAGATGTTCACCATATCCACATTTGGACAACCGATGGAAAAGACAAATATATGGAAGCCCATATAAGACTTCAAGAAAGTTTGGACCAAAATAAGTATGATTTAGATGATTGTATAGATGAATTAAACAAAGTTTTAAAAGAAGAATTTGAAATCAATCATACCACTTTGCAGTTTGAAAAAAATAGATGTTTGGAAGAAGAAAAAGTTACATGAGTCTCTTCAAAATTGGAGGGGGGAATATGCGTGAGAATAAATCTAGGTGATGTTTTTACCGAACCATTTAAAATAGTTGGTAAAAATCCTGCCATGCTCATACCAGTCTTTATAGGGATTATACTTACTTTACTTTTTGATGTTGTAAGATTTATGGGACCTTTAGCTAATTTGGTATCATCAATCATCATAGGTATAACCACGATGTTTTTCATCGCTTGGATAACTATTTTATTTGATCAATATAAAAAAGGGGAAGAAATTGATCTGAAAAAAAGTTTCTCTCAAATTAATCAGCTTCTATTAGAGATAATCGTGCTCTCTATTGTGGTAGGTTTTCTAATATCTCTCGGAACTTTAGCTTATGTTATCCCCGGATTAATATTAGCCCTTTTCTTAATTTTTTCTCCGTGTGCATTGGTGATTGACAAACTTTCAGTTACCGATTCTCTGAAAAAGAGTTATTCTTTCGTTTTTAAAGGAGAAAACTTTTTACAAATATTTCTACTTTTACTTGTTATTTTTCTTTTGGGAATGATCCCTATTGTTGGACTTTACTTATCAATTATTTTAGAGTATATACTTTTACCTTACATTTATGTAGAGTATTCAAAATAGTTGCTTGTTGACTGTGTGGCAAAGGTGTTTTAAATCAAATGTTAAAGATACTAAAGATAGTATCAAAATAAATATTTGGAGGTGTTTTCTTTGAATGAAAAAAAGGCTCTTGGTATATTAGAATATGCTTTATCAAAGGAATTAGAAGGAATGCAATTTTACGAATCAAAGGCAAACACGGTTAAGATTCAACAGGTTAAGGAAACCTTTAAAGAATTAAGTAATATGGAGAAAGATCACGCAGATTATATAAGTAGTCTGATAAAAGATGTAAAAAGTCATGATTATGCACATTTCTCACAACCTACCGATATCGGCCAATCTTTTTCCAAAAGAGCTACCCAAGAAATAGCTTACCAAGGTGATTTTACTGTTGTAAAATCCGATATTCCTGTATTAAGAATGGCGTATCTTATCGAAGAAGATTTCATGAATTTCTATAGCAAAGCTGCCGAAAGCGTTGAAGACGAAGAGTTAAAAAAGATACTGAATCATCTAGCCGAATGGGAAAAAGAACATAGAGATAGAATTTATACACTCTATCAAAAATTATCCAAAGATTATTGGGAACACATGGATGTCGAACCATTGTATTGAAAAATCGAAAGATTAGGGATGCAATTTGCATCCCTTTTTTAGAATTTGGAGGTAACTATGAAATTTATTCATACTGCGGATTGGCATCTTGGAAAGATAATATATTCAAACTATATGACCTTAGATCAAAAATTTATTTTAGACAAATTTTTGGCATATTTATCAAAAACTCCACCGGATGTATTATTGATAGCAGGGGATTTATACGATAGAGGCATCCCTCCTTCAGAGGCAGTTAATCTATTGAACGAAGTACTTTCTAAAATTGTACTCGAATTAAAAATCCCCACACTCATAATTTCAGGAAATCACGATAGCGATGAGAGACTTGAGTTCTTGAATGGTATACTTTCTAACATGAATCTTCATATCGAAGGTACTTTAAAAAAAGAAGTCAAAAAAATCACTTTTAATGACGAATATGGTCCTGTTAATTTTTTTATGCTTCCATATGTTGACCTTCAAAAAGCTAGTGATATACTTGAAATAAATTTTGAGAATAAAATCAAGCTTTTAAAGCATTACATTAATAGTATCGATTTGGATGAAGATGAAAGAAACGTATTGATAGCCCACGAATACATAATGGGTGGATTGAATAGCGAATCTGAAAGGCCTCTATCCATTGGAGGAAGCGAATATGTGGATCCAGACATCTTTGAAAAATTTGATTACGTTGCCCTCGGACATCTCCACAGACCTCAAAAGATCAAAAATAGTTATTACTCTGGTTCTCTTTTAAAGTACTCCTTCAGTGAAGCAGGCCATATAAAAGGAATGAACTTAGTAGAAATAAAAGAAAAAGGAAATATAAAAGTTGAAAAATTGAGCTTCAACACGGCTAAAGATATGAAAATAATAAGAGGATATTTTGATGACATAATGAAAATAGAGAGTTCGAATGATTATCTTCAAATAATATTAAAAAATACCAAGCCTGTTTATGATGCCATAAACAAGCTGAGAGCAAAATTTCCAAATGTTCTATCTCTTGATTTTCCTAATTTAAAAACGAATGATGAAATAAAAACAAGGGATTATAATATAAAGAAAATATCCCCCGTAGATCTTTTCGAATTGTTTTACAAAGAAGTCAAAAACCAAGTACTCTCTTTTGAGGAAAAACAGATAGTGACAAGTATTTTCAACGATCTCCAAAAAGCAAGTGGTGAAGAAAAATGAAACCAATAAAATTAAAATTCCAGGCCTTTGGCCCTTTTTTAGAAGAGCAAGAAATAAATTTTAACAAATTAAGAAACGATACTTTGTTCTTAATTACAGGCCCAACAGGTGCAGGAAAAACTACGATTTTCGATGCAATCTGTTATGCTTTATACGGGAATGGTTCGATGGGCGAAAGAGGAGATGCGATAGCCAGGTCTCATTTTGCAGATGAAAAGACCGACACATACGTGGAATTTGAATTTCAATTCAAAGATAAAATAATTGAAATCTCAAGAACCCCTTCTTACGAAAGATCAAAAAAAGATGGTGAAGGGACCACGAAGCAAAATAGTCAAGCTAGTATAAAGATATATCAAAATGGTCAACTGATACTACATGAAACCGGGGTTAAAAAAGTAAATAGTAAGGTGGAAGAATATTTAGGTTTGAACTATGAACAATTCAAACAAATAGTAATGATTCCCCAGGGAGAATTCAGAAAGTTTATAACAGCCAATTCAAACGAGAGAGCAGAGATCTTTAAGAAGATATTTGACATAAGTATATATGAGCGTTTCGAACAAAAAATAGACGAGATTTTTAAAAATATAGAAAAAGGATTAAAGGCCCAACAACAAAGAATCAAAAACATACTAGAAACAATAAACCTTGAATCAGAAGAATACAATCAATTGTTGAAAGAAGAAAATATTGACCCTGAAAATCTAATTGATCAATTAACAAAGGAAATTAGAAAAAGAGAGATTTATAAGGAAGAAACCGAAAAACAAAAATCTCAAAAACAAGACAAACTACAAAAACTAAATACGGATCTTGAAAATATAAAAAAGGCAAATGAACTAATTGAAAAGAAAGAAACCCTTAAAAAAGAGATCGAAGAACTCCAACAAAATTCTGAGTATATTCAAGAAAAAGAAGAGCTTCTTAATAGGTTAAAAAAGGCAAAAGAAATCCTTCCATACGAAGAAAGATACATAGAATATTTGAAAGAATTAAACGAAAAAAAGAACCAACTCAAAAATCAACAAAGTATATTAGATAAAAGTATGGAAGAAAAGCAACGAATAGACGAAAAATTACCAGAAATTGAAAAGCAATATCAAAAGATATCCGCTGTTGAAAAAGAAATTGAAGATCTCAATCAAAAATTAGACAAATACGTTGAGTACAAAAATTTAATTAAAGAATTCAATACAAAAAAGAAACTTTATGATGAAAAGGTTAGAGAAACCCAAGAAAAAGATGAGAAGCTTTCAAAAGCTCAAAAAAAATTGGAACAAAACGAAAAATATATATCGGAAAACGAAGATATAAACGTAGAAATACTTAAAAACGAAATTAGCACAAATGAAAAATTATTATATGCAGCCAACGAATTATCTAAAAAATACTCAGAATTGGTAGTCTTACACAAGGATTATCAGAAAGTAAAAAAAGAAAAAGAAGAAATGGAGATTGAAATACAATACTTAAGAGAAGAACAAAGCAAAAAGACTACCGATTTTATAAAATCACAGGCATACCATCTCGCGTCCAATCTAAAAGAAGGAGAACCATGTCCCGTTTGTGGATCTATCTTTCACCCTTCTCCTGCCAAAAGTAGTGGAAAATTAATAACAGAAAAAGACCTAGAGGAAATCAATCAAAAATTAAATGAAAAAGAGAAAAAAAAGGTAACGATACTAAAAAATTATGAAGACGTATCAACCAAATATTCACAAGAGGTATCTTTATTTAAATCGGAATACAAAAGAATTTGTGAAGAACTCCAAATTCCCCAAAAAAGTCAGAATATACACACTCATATACAAAATTTAATAAAAATGCTTAAAGATAGATTAGACCAGCAAAAACAAGAATACGAAGAAAAAATAAAAATATACAACAAAGTCAAATCATTGAAAAACGATAATAAAAAGATCAAAGAAGAAATTAGAGAGTTAGAAGAACAAAGAGAAAAGTTGAGAAAAATAATAGATGAATCGAAATCAGAAATTATAGAAGTAGCAACTAAAATTACAAATCTTAAAGAACAATTAGAAGACAAAACCGAAAATGGGATAATAAGCGAAATACAAGAAAAAAGAAAATTTATCCAAGGTATCAAAAACACTTACGAACAAAAAAGAGAAGAAGCTAACAGAATCGCAGAAATAATAAATTCTTCAAAAGGAACAATAAAAACTTTAACCGAAGATATAATTAAATTAGAGGACCAAGTAAAAAATGCTGAACAAAAATTCGATCAAATGATAGAAAAAATGGGATTTGAGAACCAACAAGAATATCAAAGAATAAAAGAACAAATTAACTTAATAGAAAGTTTAGAGGATGAAGTTCAAAAGTATAAAGAAGAATTAAAGAATAAGCAGACTCTTCTCATTGATTTAGAAGAATCCACTAAAAATCTAAAAATAATTGATGAAACACCTTTAAATAATGAAATAGTGCAATTACAAAAGGAAATTGAAGAATTAATCAAAAATGAAACGAATTTAGAATATGAAATAAAACAGCTTAAAGCCACAAAAACTAATTTGGAAACCATAATAAAAGAAATAGAAAAACAAGAAAAAGAATACTCAAATATAAAGAACTTAAGAGATGTCAGCAAAGGAGATAACAACACAAGGATCAGTCTTAGTAAATACGTACTAGCCTATTATTTTGAAGAAATATTATCTCAAGCGAATCTAAGATTAAATAAATTAACAGATGGAAGATATCAGCTGCATAGATCTTCTAAGGTACTTGATGCAAGAAAGAGTGAAGGCTTAGAAATCATGGTTTTTGATATTTACACTGGAAAAGAAAGAGAAATAAAAACACTTTCAGGAGGAGAAAGTTTTAAAGCTGCACTAGCCCTTGCTTTAGGATTAGCCGATGTGGTGCAGACTCAATCTGGTGGAATATCTTTAGATACGATTTTTATAGACGAAGGATTCGGCAGCCTTGACACAAACTCTCTTGATAGTGCAATCGAAGTATTAACAGAGTTAAATAGCTCAGGAAGAATGGTGGGTATAATATCTCATGTAAGTGAATTGAAAGAAAGAATTAATTCAAAAATCGAGGTAATACCAGGAAAAAATGGCAGCTACATACAGACAAGGTTCTCCTTCTTTTAAATTAGCTGCCAGCTTTTCCATTTAAATTCCTCTTTGGTTGATTAAAACTGTGTTTGGAGTAGTGTCTGACCTCTTTGCCATCTCACTTAAATTCCTCTTTGGTTGATTAAAACAGTTATCAAAAATAGATTAATTAAGAATTAGAAATAACTTATATCTAATATTTTGTCCTGAATTTGACAGTTACAAAAGCATAAGAATTCTAAAACAGGCTTGAATAAATGAAAAAAGCGTTTTTTCATTAAGTACCCAGATGGTTCAAAATCTGTCATAATCAACACCTGATTTTATTATAAAAATAATATCTTAGGGGGATAAACCCCTAAGATATTAACTGATTTCTAACTTGCATAAGCTACGCTTCTTTTTTCTCTAATTACGGTTACTTTGATTACTCCAGGATATTGAACCTTTTCCTCTATTTGAACAGATATATCGTGCGCCAATTTTTCTGCGATTTCATCTTCAACTTTATCTGGTTGAACTATTATTCTCAATTCTCTTCCTGCTTGTATTGCATAAGCTTTATCTACGTATCTGAATGATTTTGCGATTTCCTCAAGTTGCTCGATTCTTCGAATGTAATTTTCCAATGTTTCTTTACGTGCACCAGGTCTGGATGCCGATAACGCATCACTTGCAGCAACTAAAACAGCTTCGGGTGTCATCGGGTCAACTTCGTTATGGTGATACTGTATCGCATTAACTACTTCTAATTTTTCTCCGTATCTCTTAGCAATTTGCCCTCCAACAATAGCGTGTGATCCTTCAACTTCATGATCAACAGCTTTTCCTAAATCATGGAATAAAGCCGCTCTTTTAGCTAGTTCAACGTTCAATCCTAATTCGCTTGCCATCATTCCAGCAAATTGCGCTACCTCTATTGAATGTTCCAATACATCTTGTCCATAACTGGTTCTAAATTTTAATCTACCTAGAAGTTTAATTATTTCAAGGTGTGGCTGTTTTATACCTACTCTCATTACCGCTTCTTTTCCTACTTCTTTTATGTATTCTTGGATTTCGTTTTTTGATTTCTCATAGAGCTCTTCTATTCTAGCAGGATGTATTCTTCCATCAGCTACAAGCATTTCAAGTGTTCTTTTTGCTATCTCTCGTCTTAATGGGTTGAACGAGGATACAACAACTATTTCTGGTGTATCATCGATTATTAAATCGGCTCCTGTGAGTTTTTCAAAGGTTCTGATGTTTCTTCCCTCTCTACCAATTATCCTTCCTTTCATGTCATCTGTAGGCAAGGATACAGTTGAGGTTGTTATTTCGCTGGTAACATCTGATGCATATCTTTGAATAGCGGTAGTGATAACCCATCTGGCATATTTTTTTGACTCTTCTTCGTAATAATCTTTTATTTCTTTGAACTTTTGGGCAATTTCTCTTTCATACTTATCTCTTGCTTCGTTTATTACTATTTGGCGTGCTTCTTCTTCAGTCATTTTTGCAATTTCATTTAATTTCGTCTCTAATTCTTTCTCTAATTTTTGGACATTTTCGTGTTGAGCTTCCAATTTTTCTTTCAGTTTTTCTAAGTTTTCTTCTTTTTTTGATAAACTTTCTTCCTTTCTTATTAATCTTTCTTCGTTGGTTTTAAGTTCTTCTCTTTGTTGCTTTGCTTCTAAATCAAATTGTTGTCTAAGTTTATGTATCTCTTCTTTTGCCTCTAGTAATTCTTTTTGTTTTAATGCCTTAGCTTCTTCTTCTGCTTTTTTTAATATCTTATCTATTTCTTTTTGTTTGTTTTTTATTTCAACTTCCAATTCTTCTTTTTTTGTTTTTAATGTAGAAATAACCCTTTTGTTTCCAATATTAATTCCAACAAGCAGAGATAAGATAAATATTGCTGCTCCTATAATTATATATACCAAAATTTCCAATTTTAATCACCTCTTAAGTTTTCAATAACAGAGTTTATAATGTCTGGCTCAAAACCTCTTCTATACAAGTAAGCTTTAGTTTTGAGAACGTCCTGTTTTCTTTCATAATAATTTTTTGCCAATTCTAAGGCAATTACATTTATATCTACTTCGTTTTTGACTTTCTCAAGGGCCTCAAAAATCAATCTTTCATCTACTCCCAAACGTTTTAATTCATGTTGTATAAACATGGGGCCTTTTTTGTCTAGAGTTAACTTGTCATATGTATATAAATACGCAAAAAGTTTGTCATCTATCAAACCACTCTTCTTGCATTTTTCTATAACTTTATCAATAACTTCTTCGTCAAAGCCTTTTTCTTTTAGACGGTCCGAGAGTTCTTTTTCTGATCTGGCACGATACTTTATTAAATTCAATGCAGATTTTTCAGCTGCTTTTTCATCTTTTGGATTAATTTTTTTGTGTTTCTTCATTTTTCTCTTTTTTGCTCTTTGACGAGTTAGATTCGAACTTTTCAATCAGATAATCGGGAATAATTAAATTGTGCTTCTTGCGAATAGTATATTCTAAATAATCAAGTATTTCAGGGTTTTCCATGAGATAACTAATTGAATTGGTTTTACCCTGTCCTAAACTGACTTCTTCACCATTTTCGTTGATATAAGAGAACCAAGCTCCTTTTCTTTGAATTAAATCTTCCTCTACAGCTAGGTTAAAGATATCGTTTTCTTTTGCGATGCCTCGTCCAAAGATCATGTCCACATTTGCTTGTTTGAAGGGTGGGGCAACCTTATTTTTTACGATTTTTAAGGTTGTTTCATTTCCTATCTGATCTTTTCCTTCTCTTATTGCACTACCTTTTCTTACCTCTACCCTGATCGTAGAATAAAATTTTAGTGCAATTCCTCCTGTAGTAGTTTCTGGGTTACCGTACACTACACCAATTTTCATCCTTACCTGGTTTATAAATATTACTATAGATTTGGATTTACTTATACTCCCAGCTAGTTTTCTTAGAGCTTGAGACATTAGCCTTGCTTGGAGTCCCATGTGAGAGTCTCCCATAGCTCCTTCTATTTCTGCTTTCGGTACCAGAGCGGCTACAGAGTCTACCACTATTAAGTCTACTATGTTAGATCTGATCAAAGAATCTACAATTTCAAGGGCTTGTTCACCATAATCTGGTTGTGAAACTATCAATTTGTCGACATCTACGCCTAGCTTTTTAGCATATTCAACATCTAAAGCATGTTCGGCATCAACAAATGCAGCTATACCGTTCAATTTTTGGACTTCCGCTAAGG
Source organism: Petrotoga mexicana DSM 14811 (assembly GCF_002895565.1). GTDB lineage: Bacteria > Thermotogota > Thermotogae > Petrotogales > Petrotogaceae > Petrotoga > Petrotoga mexicana. The sequence continues at coordinate 48,744 of NZ_AZRN01000014.1, read as the reverse complement.
AATGAAGAGCTAGTGTAGTTTTACCCGATGATTCGTTTCCAAATATTTCTACAATTCTTCCCCTTGGATACCCGCCAACACCCAAAGCTATGTCTAGCGATAAACATCCACTTGGTACAACGGATATATTGCTGTTATCCAATCCCTTGCCCATTATCATGACCGATCCTGTTCCATGATTTTTTTCTAACTCTTTAACAAGTTTCTCTAACAATTCTTCTTTATTTGTATCTTTAGAATCATTTTTAGCCATTAATGATGACGCCTCCTTCAAAGTCAACCGTGTAAAGTTTTTTATATATTGGGCCTTTCCTTGTTAGTTCAGAAGAGTATATACCGATAGAATTTACGTATACTTGGATTTGATCAAAAGTTACAGAATTAATTAGTTCTTTCCAATGGTTAGGGAACGATTTAACCCTTCCGACTGTAATATGAGGTAAAAAGTTGGTATCTTTAACCTCTAATTCTGAAATCTTTAGTACCTTTTTTATTTCTTCATACAAACCAATTAAGGTATTATCTTCTTGTATTCCCAGCCATAACACCTTTGGTTCAGAATCGTTTTCAAAGAATCCCATTTTATGGATATTAAAATGAAACGTGGGGAATCCGGATATTCTTTCACCGATTTTATAAGCCAACTGAGCTATCTTTTCCATTTTTTGATCCCCAAGGAAAAACAATGTTAAATGGACATTTTTTGCTTTTGTCCAATTGGCTTTAAATCCCATCCTTTGAAACCTTTCGATTAAATCATTTACTAACCCTTCTAATTTTTCATTAGTTTCGATAGCGATGAAGGACCTTAATTTATCGGTGTTGTAGCTATTTGTATTTTTTAGCTGTGTCATATACTAGGACTCCTTTCTTTATTAAAATTGCTTAGCGGTTTTTATAGTATAATTTACCCCTGATAATAGACTAATTATAACAGTCAAATAGATCAAAGCATTAACTAAAAAATTCCAAAGCATCAAGTATATTACAATGATTAAAGCAATTTCTAAGACGGTTTTTAGTTTACCAAACTTATCAGCAGGAACAACGATGTTTTTGTTTGCAGCTGCCATCCTTAAACCACTCACAAAGGTGTCTCTTGATACAATTATTGCTACAAACCATGCAGGCAAAATCCCAACACCTAACATTGCAATAAAAACGGAATTTATAAGTATTTTGTCAGATATTTGGTCAAAAAATTTGCCGATATCGGTAACCTGCCCTGTTCTTCTGGCAACATAACCGTCTAACCAATCAGTTAAAGAAGCTATAATAAATAAAACCAAGGCTACGATATAAAACGGTTCTCCAAAAATAGTTAAAATAAATATTGGAATGGCTAGTATTATCCTAGAAAAGCTCAACAAATTTGGTATGTTCATATTCAACGATTTCTCCTTCCAGATCATATTCGTATGAGCCAGTAATTCTTGCTTTGACGAAATTCCCTAAAGATAGTTCTTTGTCACCGTAATTTTTTATATATATATTTCCATCAATTTCTGGAGCGTCTAAATAGCTTCTTCCGATATAAACGTTATCTTCTTTCTCTTCCAAAAGAACTTCTAAAGTTTTACCTATATATTTTTCCATGATGTTTTTAGAAATTTCACTTTGAACAGTCATTAGTTCATTTTGCCTTTGTTTCTTAATTTGTTCATCAATTTGTTCTGGCAATGTGAATGACTTGGTATTTTCTTCTTTTGAGAATTTAAAGCTCCCCATTCGTTCAAATTTTATTTCTTTCACGAAATCGAGTAACTCTTCAAAATCTTCAGCTTTTTCTCCGGGGAACCCTACCATTAACGTGGTTCTTATAGCAGATGGTTCTTTTCTGATTTTCTCAAATAGTTTCATTAACTCATTTCTTTTCTTATGTCTGCCCATACTTTGCAAAATTTTATCAGAGATATGTTGAATTGGTACATCGAAATAATTTAATACTTTTTCATTTCTATGTATGCTTTCTATGATGTCTTCACTTAAGAAATCCGGATGTAAGTACATAACCCTGATCCAAAATCTTCCTTTTATATTGTTAAGTTTGTCTAGTAAATCTGGTAGTGCCTGCTTTTGGTAATTATCTATGCCGTACAATGTATTATCTTGGGATACGAGAATGATTTCTTTTACACCTTTGGATACCAAAAATTCTACTTCTTCGTTTATTTCTTCGATACTTCTGCTTTTTGGTTTTCCTTTGAACGTGGGTATAGAACAAAAGGCACAATTTCTACTACACCCATCCCCAATTTTTACGTATGCGTAGTGTGAGTCTGGAATCGCTCTAATTTTACAATCGTACAGAGTTTCAGGAATATCATTTTTAAAAAAATATTGACCATTTTCAACTTTTTCAACTATGGTTTTTGGAGACAACACACCAAATAATCCATCAATTTCAGGGATATCTTTAAGAATATCATCAAAATACCGTTGAGCTAAGCAACCTATTGGTATAACTTTTAGATTTTTGTTATTATCTTTTAAGGAGGCATATTCAAATATAGCTTCGATGCTTTCTTTTTTAGCTTCTTCGATGAAACCACATGTATCTATGAATATGTAATCAGCAAATTGAGGGTTACTTTCGTATTTGTGTCCTTTGCTTTGGAGCAACCCTTTGAATATTTCCATATCTGCATCGTTTTTTGGACAACCTAATTTTACTATGTGAAACTTTTTCATGAAAAATATCTGCAGGAGACTCACCATTTCCTTAAGAGGCGGAAGCCCGGTTCAGTGGTGAGAGGAATGCAGAATTTTCTCTCCTTTCCCATAATAGAGTTTTAGTTTTGCTTACTAAGATTAAATCTTTGCTTTTTGCACTTCTATGAATTACTGTGCCATCAACTTTTCTTATATCAAAGTATCCAGTTGAACGTCTTCCATATATGAAACATTTAATACCATTGTATTTTACTTTATCAAACAATCTAAAACCATGTACTAGATAAGGTGCTTGGTTAAGTTTTCTTATTCCTCCCTTTAGAATGTTAGCTTTGTGTATTTGTCTATTGTGTCGTCTAACTTCTTTAATGTGATAATAATGCTCTAATTGTTTTGCTTGAGGATGACCACTAATACATAAAGCGTCTATTCTATGTGTTTTAGGTAAACCATTTTGTATTCTTGTATTTTTAGTGATATATCCATAAGTTAGATGAATGTTAGGGTATAGTGTTTTTAATCTATTGTATAAAGTCCATCTCATAATACCCATAAATGTAGCATCTTTAAACTTTTGTCCTCTTTTAAAATTCAATTTAATCTTTCCATCGTGGTAATCCTTATGGCATGTTTCGCACAATGTAATTAAATTATTGGGTGCATCTCCACCTATTTGTCTACTTTCGATGTGGTGAATATTGAGTCTTTTATCTTTGGTTTTGCCTTTGCAGTGTTGACAGGTGTAGTTATCTCTCCATAGAACATATTCCCTTACATTCCAAAAATCTAATTGTTCCCCTTGTTGGTATTGTTTGCCTTCAATATTAGGATTCTTAATCTTTTGTATATCGAAACTTGCAACTTCTACTACAATTTTTGTAACAGGAAGCAAACTGTGAACTAGATCAATCAGTTTAATGTGCGATTTTATTTTATGTTCTACCGACGGTGCAAGCCATCCTTTGTTCTTACTGTGGACACGATTTAAAAAGCGTGGTTTCCTATACCTTGTTTTTCTGAAACGTCTATCTCTACGATACTGTCGTTTTTGAGATATAAGTTTAGGTATATCGTCCCTTAGTTCAACCTCTGCTGCAAAAAGTTCCTTATTTTCAGTAGTAGCAGACAAGCCTACAGTTTTACTTCCCGCATCTACTCCTAAAGTAATAGGTTGTTTATAACCGCTACTACCATAGAGGAGCTGAATGGTAAAAGGTTCTTTTCTAATAACCTTGGCTTTTTCCTCTTTAAGTAATTTTCTTGCCTTTGAAGGTTTACAAGGCATAAGAGGTTTCCCATGTTTGTTTAAAACGTACACTAACATAAAGTGTGCCTCCTTAATGGAGTTCTTCTCCTTCCCCAATGTTATATAGGCTTTTTACGTTTAGCTCACTATCCCTACCCCTCAGGATTGTTTAAAACTAAACAACAGAGCGACGGACCAGGAGAAACATCCGAAGGTGTTATGACCTATATAACGTAGCCCAATGATCTTCCTTAAGAGGCGGAAGCCCGTTTATCATGGCTGAGGGTAGTCAACTAAGGCTTGTTCATCACAAGTCCCCGTCTTTAGACGGTGGGTAGTTGACTCGATTCCTCCGATGATTTTATTATATACTACCTTTAAAATCTAATTATACAGCGCTCCTTCGCCCCGCTCCCACCTTCTTTATATCTATAAACGTCTAATTAGTTATTTAGATTATATCAGATTTTCTTTAAAAAATGAAAAAATTTTAATAATTTAGATATACATAATTATAATTATCATTATCATTTTTGCCAATTTTTACCGACACTGATATCAACTTTTAAAGGTATTTTTAATTTAACAGCATTTTCCATACAATCTTGAACCGTTTTTTTGGTTTCTTCTACGATTTCTTTAGGTAATTCTATTACAACTTCGTCGTGTACCTGAAGTATCAATTTTGCTTCTTTTGGAAGTTTTTTGTATAAATTGATCATAGCCAATTTCATAATATCGGCTGCAGTACCTTGGATAGGGGTGTTTATGGCTATTCGTTTCAACTCAGATTTGCCTGTTTTTATGTTTTTCAAAAATCTTTTCCTTCCAAATATAGTTTCAACATAACCTTTTTGCATTGCAGCCTTTAAGCTTGATTCTTGATATTCTTTGACTTTTTGGTAAGTTTTAAAGTATTTTTCCATAAAATCTTTGGCATCTTCTACGGATATTTTTAAATTCTCGGCTAGTCCATACGGAGATGATCCATACACCAGGGAAAAATTAACTACTTTTCCCACTCTTCTCATGTTGTAGTCTACATTGTCGATGTTTACACCGAATATTGCAGCTGCTGTTAAAGCATGTATATCTTCATCGTTATTAAAAGCATGTATTAAAGTTTCATCGTTAGATAGATGAGCTAAAACTCGCAATTCAATTTGTGAATAATCGGCACTGAGTAAAACATAATCGTCTTTTTGTGCCTTGACGGTGTTTCTAATTCTTTCTCCATCTTCTTCTCGTATGGGGAGATTTTGAAGATTCGGTTCGCTACTACTTAATCTACCGGTGGCTGTTCCCGTTTGGTTGAAAGATGTATGAACCCTACCAGTTTTTTTGTTAACTAATTTTGGTATAGCAATTATGTATGTAGAAAGAAGCTTTTGGTATTTCCTATATTCTAAGAGTTTTTCTATTATGGGATGCTCATCTCTTAGAGCTTCTAAAGAATCTGCATCTGTTGAATATGATCCACTCTTAGTTTTTCTTTTCCCCTTCAATCCTAAGTTTTCAAAGAGTAGTTCTCGAACTTGTTTTGGTGAATTTGGATTGAACTCATAACCGACGATTTTTTTCATTTCATACATTAACGAGCTTAGCTTTTTGTTATATTCTTCTTCTAATTTTTTAAGCTCTTTTAAATCAAAATACACACCATTCATTTCCATTTCTGATAACACATTTATAGTTGACATTTCGATTTTTTCAAACAATTCAATTAGTTCAAATTCTTCTAGTTTGGGCTTTAATACTTCAAATAATCGATAAGCAATATCTGCGTCTTCTGCAGCGTACTCAACAACCTTTTTCTTATCGATGTCTCCAAGGGTTAACAGTTTGATGTCTTTTCCCATAACTTCTTTGTATTTAGTTGTTTTATAATCCAAATATTCTTTGGCAAGATCATCCATATTGAACCTTCTGCTATCCGGGTTTAACAAATAAGCAGCTATCATACTGTCAAAATATACTTTACTTAATTCAATTCCGTTTACTTTCAAAACCGTCATATCGTACTTTAAATTTTGGCCAATGACCTTTTTATTGTTTAAAAGATTGACTATCTCCTTAGCTATTTCCCATCTATCTTTTTCTTTGTATAGATACAAAAAATATCCTTCAAACGGGTTGCAGCTTAAAGCGATTCCCACTATATCTGCTTGATATGGATCAAGGGAAGAAGTTTCAAGGTCAAAAGATATTATTTCATATTTCTCTAAGGTTTTTAATAGTTCTTTGTAATTTTGTGCGTTATATTCGTAATACTTGCCTTTTGCTGAGTAGTCTTTTTTTTCTGCTTTTGTTTTTGTTGCCGCTTTAGCTGAGTTACTTGATTTATCAGGTACATCTAACTCTTTCAATATTGAATTAAACTCCAATTTTTTGAGAAAATCTCGTAAATCGTCTCTGAATCCTTGATATATAATTTCTTTATCTTCAAATATTTCTTCTATTGGTGCGTCTACCATCAATTGGACTAATTTTTTACTCAGATATGCGGTTTCTTTTTCGTTTTTTAGTTTGTTTTTTGTAGAACCTTTTATCTCATCCAAATGTTGATACAGATCATCTAAATCCTTGTAATCCTGCAATAATTTTTGAGCCGTTTTTATTCCAATGCCTTTTACTCCAGGAATGTTGTCGGAACTATCCCCCATTAAAGCTAGCAAATCAGCGATTTTTTCTGGAGGAACCCCCATCTTTTTTTCCACTTCGTGTGCATCGTATTTTACCATTTCTGTTATTCCTTGTTCTGGTCTTAAGATATATACGTTATCCTTAACAAGTTGCATCATATCTTTATCCGATGTGATTATATAAACATTATCGTAGTTTCTTTTCTTTTTTGAAACTATTGTGGCTATGACATCGTCGGCTTCATAATTATCCATAGCAACTAATTTTACGCCCAATTTTTCCACCAGTTCGTATATGTATGGGATCTGTTGTATATATTTTTCAGGTGTTTCTGGTCTTTGGGCCTTATAGGTTTTTAATAATTCGTTTCTATAAGTAGTGGTTTTTTTGTCCATAACAAATATTATTGAATCTTCGCCTTTTTTAACGTATTCTTTGAGTAACTTTAAAAGCATTCGAGCTACTCCGTAGATGGCGTTTGTTGGCAAACCATCAGAAGTGTTCATCCAGTCTCCCAACGCAAAAAAGGCTCTATATGCTATTCCTGAGCCGTCTATTAAGTATAAATTTGCCATGTGAAACACCTTCTTTTCTTTTGATTTTTCACTCAATTAAAATTAATTTATATTTTCCGGTCTTTTCATCTGGCTTGATATCTTCCACGATTTTTACATCAAAATGGACGTTTTGCATTTTTTTCTTCTCTAGGATATTGGTAAGTTTGTTTCTAACTTCTTCTAAAATTTTATCTGAACGCTCTTTTTGTGAAACGACTATTTTAAAGACAAAAGATGAGTGATTCTTTTGGACGAATTGAAACTTAGTCACTCCTTTGACAAAAAATTCAGCTATAACGATTGGATGAATGAAATCTTTTTCACCGTTTTCATTTATAAAAAATGGAATTAACTCATTTCTTCCAATAACTTGTTCGATCTTTGTAAAGGGCCATACCCCTTCGCTATCTTTAGATTTTTTTAGGATATCTGTTAATTCATATCTTATTATAGGTTGGGTGTAATTATATAAGTTTGTCAAAATTGTTCTATCTTCTTTAATTTCAAGGTAAACCGCATCATCGTATATGTACATACCTTTTAAATCTTCCCTGTAAACACCCATCGCCAATGACTCAGAAGTTGCATAACTATCCACTATTTCAGCATCTTTCCAAGCCTCTTTTAAAAACAGTCTTACATTTTTTAATAAAGGTTCTCCACCACAAACTATCACTTCTGGGTGGATATTCAAAAGACCTTCATTTTGAAACTGTGCCAAGGATCTTATACCAAAGGGATACCCTGTGAGATTGTCAGGTTGAAAATCGTTAAGCTCTTTTAAGTAGGTTTTGATAGGTTTGTTTATATCCATTACCATATAATCTTTATAGAAAAACTTCTCAGGTTGATTTAGTGGAGAGAGGAACAAACTTATGGCAGCATAATGTCCATCAACTGCGCCTATAAAGGCATATTTCTTTCTTTTGAGAGTAAAATTTGAAAACATCCTTGTTGAAATAGCTTTAATGAAATCCCATTCTCTTTCACTATACAAATAATATCCAACCATTCCGGTTGTTCCAGAACTGTGTATTACATGGTACTTGTTTAAAAGTAAAGAAGTTGGATTCGGATTATTTTTTAAAAAGTCTTCCACTTTGCTTTTAGTGATTTGGTTATCTTTAAAGAACTTATTAAAATTATCAATTATAAGGTTTTTATTGATCATTGGTAATTCGTTTATGGGAATCTCTTTCAGCATGTTTTCTTTTATTCCGTAAGATCCATAAAAATCCTTATAAAAAGGTATTTTTCTATAGGCGTATTTTAATATCTTTCTAAATTTCTTTTCTCTTAATTCTAATATCTTTTTTCTTGAACAATTAAGATTTTTACGTAGAGAGTAATAATAGTAAACTGTTCTTAGAAAACTCATATTCTCAAAATTCTTTCAAAAAATAATCCAAGTGGTCTTCGCCATATATTACAAATCTGATTTCCTTTAAAAATTGTGGATTGGTATTTATAAAATCATAGACTGCTTTTTTGTAAACTGGAACCGCTTTTTCTATGGGATAACCGTATATGCCTGCACTTATAGCGGGTAAGGCCAGTGAATTCAATTTTAATTCTTCTGCTTTTTTCAAAGAATTGAAAACGGCATCATACAATAACTTTTCTTCTTTTTGGCCGCCTCCATTCCAAATAGGTCCAACAGCGTGGATTATGTACTTGCATTTTAACTTTCCTCCAGTTGTTACTGCGACATTTCCAGTTTCGACTTCACCGTATTTTTTGATATATTCGTTCGATTCTTTTTGAATATCTGGTCCTCCTTTTCTTGCTATTGCTCCAGCTACTCCACCACCATGTTGCAAATGTGAATTAGCAGCATTTACAATAGCATCTGTTTCTTCAATAGTTATATCACCGGATACTAATTTAATTTCAACGTTGTTGACTTTTATTTCTTTTATAATTTTGTTCATGCATTAACGCCTCCTAAAAAGATTAAATTTGTATTGTCTTTAGTAACTCTAAAACTTGTGTTAGCGCCTCTTCACCCATACGTTAAGGGGTAAACCCCTTAAGATCCCCAAGTTTAGAAGCAAAGTTTATCATTAAAAAGCTTTTTGCACAAGACTGCAAAAAACATAGTTTGCATACTGCAGCAAACGCTCCCCACCCATAAGGATTAAAGAGTCTTTTCAACCATTATAGTTAATGTTTCTTTTATTATATCAAAAGTTAGTAGACTACCCCAAATTAAAATCCAATAATGAGAAAATAAGAGATTTTTGATAATAATCACAAATAACCGCCTATAATCAATCGTAATCACGAATAATCAGATTTTGAAAATAATATTTTTTTCTGTATAATAAAAATGAAAATTTTCTTTTTATTTTGTATTTTTGAAAAAATTTTTTAGTAGTAATTAATACCAAAATTAGGGGAGGTGTGTATGGTGAAGAAACTTACAGTGGTTATTTTAGCAGTACTTGTTAGTGCGATGGTGTTTACTCAAACGATTACGTTTTGGCACACTCAGGTAGAAACGGATAGGCAACAAAGGATTAGAGCCTTAGCACAGATTTTTGAGGCACAAACAGGTATAACCGTTAATTTAGTACCTATTGAGGAAAACGAGATTTTAGAACAGATTCCAAGAGCAGTTCAATCTGGAACCTTACCAGATGTTATAGAAGGTGGCATTTCTCCAATACTTTTGTTGGGGAGCCAAGGCTTTATGGATACAGAACTGAATGCAAAGATCATCGAGGATTTTGGTGATGTTTATGAAGGTGTTTCAAGATTGATGCAGGCACCAGATGGAGGATATTATGGTGTACCTTTCCATGCTTGGGTTCAAGGGATTTGGTATAAGGCAAATTTGTTTGAAGAAAGAGATCTAGGGGCTCCAACATCTTGGTACAATATACTTACAGCTGCAAAAGCATTAAACGATCCTGCTAATGGTTTCTACGGTATGATATTGCCTAAGAAAGCAGATGCTTATACTGAACAGGTCTTTTCACAAATTGCTCTTTCAAATGGGGCAAGACCAATTGATAAAGATGGAAATATTCTTTTTAATACTCCCGAGATGATCGAATCATTTAGATTCTATAAAGAACTTGGCAAATACTCCAGACCTGGTTTTACTGCCGTTCCAGAAGCATTGAATGGTTATTTGAACAACGAAGCCGCCATGGTATTTTATTCGACCTACATAATGGATGATATTGCGGTGGAAGAGGTTCAAAAAAATCGAGTGGAACAGTTTGATCCTAAACTTGTTGAAAATACAGGTTTTGCAAATTTTATGATTAACACAAGGCCTTCTTCATTTGGAGAAGTCGTAGGTTTGGGTATACTTAAAACGTCCGAGAATAAAGATGCTGCAGAACAGTGGGTAAAATTTCTTATGAGTGGTAGCAACTACATTTACTGGTTGCACATGGCACCTGGCGGAATGAATCCAACCAGAAGTTCTATAGCACAGATGGATGAATTTTTAGATAATCCTGTTTTAGAAAGATATGGGAAAGATCAAATAACTACTATTATTTCTGCATTAGATACTGTGGAAAGATTTGAGTTCATGGAAGGAGAAATAATTGAAGAAATGAGTATCCTGTCTGGTAACTTTGTAATTGGTAGAGCAATAAATAGAATGTTCGCTAACGATTGGACACCACAGCAAACCGCTCAATGGGCACAAGAAGAAGCTGAAAGATTATTAAGTGAATAAAAGCATATTAGCTATTGAAAGGGGGATACTTTATTCCCCTTTTTTACTAAAAATCGGGAGGAGAGAGAAATGCAACGATTTCGAGAGTTATCTCCTTTAAAAAAGAAAGAAGCAACTTTTGGATGGAAGTTAGTATCGCCTGCCATTATTTTGATAGGGCTTTTTATTTTGTATCCGGTTTTATACAACATTTACTTGAGTTTTTTTGAAGTATCCCTTACACCGGGAGTACCGAATAAGTTTGTTGGTCTTCAAAATTACAAAGAACTGTTAACCGATCCTACCTTTTGGAATTCCTTTGGTATAACTATGTTGTATGTTTTGATTACAGTCGTTGGAAGTATTTTAGTTGGTTTAGGGATTGCCTTGCTTATGAATAAAGAATTTCCCGGCAGAGGTATAGTAAGAGCCCTAATATTGTTCCCATACGTGGCGCCGGTTATTTCCACCGTTTTTGCATGGCAATACGTTTTAATGCCTTTAAATGGACCTTTAACAATACTTTTAAGTAATTTAGGTATCATGGATGTGACAAAAGACCTAGTTAACGATCCAAATAACGCATTCATAGTTGTTTCATTTTATAGTATTTGGAAGAATTTTCCTTTTATTTATTTGATGATTTTATCAAGGTTACAATCAATACCTCAAGATTATTATGAAGCAGCTGATATTGATGGCGCCAATGGTTGGCAAAAATTCCATCATATAACTTTACCTGAACTGTATTATGTAATAGGCTCTTTAGTTCTTTTGAGAGGAATATGGAATTTTTACAAATTTGAAGAGGTATACCTGTTGTCTAAAGAGGCGCGAACTCTACCTATATACCTCTATGAAAAAGCCTTCACAGGTTTGCCAGAACTTGGAGTTGCAGCAGCGATTGCAACGGTCCTCTTTGTAGTTATGATGGTACTCATATCCATCTATGTGAGGAAGGTGTTAAAATGGTAGTTAGAAAAAGATCTTTCATAAAAACATTTTTATTTTGGTTTTTTATAGCCCTAGTTGTAATATTTGTTGCTTACCCTTTTGCATATATGGTTTCGGTTTCCTTTAGGTATGATTCCGATGCATTTGATCCGGGATTGATTCCTGAGAATCCAACATTGACACAGTATGCTCAACTATTAGGCCTTCAGGAGTCAATTAGGCAACAGATGAGTGAAGAAGAAGAACAACTCATGAAACTTTTAGAATCTCTTCCAGAAGAACAAAGAGAGCAAGTCCTTCAGAATATACAATCATCAAGAAGGCGTGAATCATTTCCTTTTTTAAGATGGTTTGGTAATAGTTTGTTATTGGCTGGGTTAAGCGCTTTAACAAGTTTAATAATTGGTATATTTGGGGCCTATTCTTTCAGTAGAGTTTGGTATCCAGGAAGAACTCTTGTTCAAAGAGGGGTATTGCTGGTATACCTAGTAGGTGGAGTGATATTATCTGTTCCTTTGTATGATTTGTTCGTAAGAATAGGATTAACTAATTCAGGAGGAACCTCAATGTTTGCTTTGTATATAATATATATAATTCAAACGTTGCCTGTTTCAATGTACATGCTTGGTAATTATTTCAGAACAATTCCTGAATCAATTGAAGAGGCAGCCTTAATTGATGGTAGTACAAGAATTGGAACTATTATGAGGATAATTATTCCTCTATCAATGCCGGCTATAATCACTGTCTTCATATATGCCTTCATGATAGGATGGAATGAGTATTTGTTTGCTTCTATCTTCATAAGACCATATCCTGGAGCTTATACGCTGCCCGTAGGTTTGAGGGAAATTTTCTTTTCTGAACATGCCGTATGGGCTAAAATGATGGCAGCCTCAGTATTGACAGCAGTTCCCGTCATCGTATTGTTTATGACCGTCGAAAAATACCTTACGGCAGGTTTAACAGCCGGGGGAGTCAAAGAATAAATTTAAAAGGACTACAAAAAGGAGGAAGTTAAAAATGTCATTATTTTTCGATGATAAAATTTTACAAAATCTACCTAAAAGGGTAAAAATAGTTGTGGGTATTCCTAGCTATAATAATGCTGAAACGATTTCTTTTGTTTCTAAAACAGCTGCAGAAGGGATAGTTGAATATTTTGAGTCAGATGGGTTAATTGTTAACGCTGATGGGGGTTCAAAAGACGGGACAAAAGAAGTTTTTATGAAAACAGACACAAAAAATTTACCAAAAATCGCTTACGATTATATTGGTTTGCCAGGTAAAGGAAGTGCAATGCTTTCTGTGATAGAACTTGCTAAAAACTTAGACGCCGAGGCGATTGTATTTTTGGATTCTGATTTAAAGAGTGTCAGACCATGGTGGATAGAAAGATTAACAGGTCCCATAATGAATGGACTTTCCGATTATGTTGCTCCTTATTATGTGAGGCATAAATACGACGGTACAATCACAAACCAAGTATGCTATCCTTTGGTGGCTTCTTTGTTTGGGCAAGCTATTAGGCAACCAATAGGGGGAGATTTTGGGGTAGGTAAAAATATGATCGATGTTTATTTGAAAACCGCTTCAAGTGTTGCCAAAACAGATGTAGCAAGGTTCGGGATAGATATTTGGATGACTACAAATGCCATACTTAACTCCAATAAAAAGGTTTATCAAGCTGCTTTAGGTGCAAAAGTTCATGATCCTAAAGATCCGGGAGCTGATCTATCTCCTATGTTTAAGCAGGTAGTTGGAACGTTATTTGATATTATCGTAGATAGCGTCTCCAAATGGAAAGATATCGATTCTATTGAAGAAGCCCCAATATATGGTGAAGTACCTCAAGTCGCTGTTGAACCGATCAATATCAACATAGAAAATTTGAAAAAGCAACTTTTAGAAGGATTAAAAAATGAAGAAACCAAAAGGTTGATAAATGATCAATTGGAAACAATAATGGAAAAGAAGAAGGTACCACTTCAAATCTGGGTTGATATATTATTTAATGCATTAATAGAGTATTCGAAAAACAAAGACAAAAAGTTAGTGGAATCTTTAGTACCACTCTATTTTGGGAGAGTAGCTGATTTTGCTGAATTGACAAAGGATATGAACGAAATAGAAGCTGAAAAAGTTATTAAAGATCAAATAAATGTATTTAAGAATAAAAAAGATGAATTGATAGAAAAGTTATAGTCAATAAGAGGTGAGGAAGTTGGTTACTTCCAAGATTAAAGGAATATACAATTCTTTAACTGACAAGGAAAAGCAGGCAGCTCAGTATATAATCGAAAGGCCTGCCGATGTAATACACTACAGCATCACAGAATTATCCAATTGGGCAGGAACTAGTGAAACTACTATATACAGAGTTTTAAAAAAGGTTGGTTACTCGGGATATCAAAAATTTAAGTTAGAATTAGCAAGGGAATTGAGCGCTCCTACACTTGAATCAAAAGAGTCGAAAGATCTTTTTGATTTGATTTACAATAAAGCTGTAAATTCCTTAACTGATATTCTAAGGCAAGCAGACAGGGATAAAATTACTCGAGCGTCCGAAATAATATTGAACAGTAAAAAACTGCTATTCTATGCGGTAGGAAGGTCTTTTCCTATTGCTTTGGATGCTTCTTTGAAGTTTGCTGCCTTGGGATTTGCTTCCACTGCATATTCTGATCCACATATGCAAGTTATCGTTGCTTCAAATTTGGAAAAAGATGATGTGGTAATTGCTATCAGTCATTCTGGGGTTATCCGAGATACTTACAAATCCGCCCAAGTAGCCAAAGATGCTGGTGCCTTCACCATAGGGATAACTGCGGGGGTTAATTCACCTTTATCAAAAATAGTCAATCTCGTTTTATATACTTCAGCTGAAATGCCACAAGAAAGCGAATTCACGGTGAGCAGAATGGGAGAAATGTTTATGGTGGAATTTTTGTACAACTCAGTTGCTTCTAGAATGTACCTTAAAAACAAAGAAAGTAGAATAAGTCAAGCAATGAAGACAAAAAGATTCAATTAACAAAAAAAGGGGGTAATACCCCCTTATTTCGTTATGATAGTTCCTGTTTTTCCTTCCAATGCATCAACCAATTTGGTTAAATCTGTAATTAAAGCAGGTCTTCCAGTCTTGAGAACAAAATTTGTGCATGCCTCTATCTTTGGCAACATACTTCCTTTTGAAAAGTGTCCTTCATTCATATATTGTATTGCTTGGTTCACAGTCATTGAAGATATAGTTTGTTGATTGGGTTTATTAAAATTTATAAATACTTTTTCTACAGCGGTTAGAATTATGAATTCATCGGCATCCAATTCTATAGCTAACAAAGCAGAAGCTCTATCTTTGTCTATGACACCTTCCACACCTTTTAATTTATCTCCTTCTTTTATTACTGGGATACCCCCACCACCCGCTGCTATGGTTATATTGTTGTTCCTTACCAATTTTTTAATAGCTTTTATCTCTATAATCTCTAATGGTTCTGGAGAAGGTACTACCCTTCTCCAGCCTCTTCCAGCGTCTTCTACCATACTCCATCCTTTTTCTTTGATGAGAGCATTCGCCTCTTCTTTGGAGTAAAATGGTCCAATAGGTTTTGAAGGATTGTAAAAAGCTGGATCATTTTTATCAACAAGTACTTGGGTAACTAAACTTGAAACATCTTTTTCAATATGTTCTGCTGTTAAAACATTTTTTAACGTTTGGGAAATCATGTATCCTATATATCCTTGAGTCATAGCCCCATTGACATCCAGTGGAAAAGGAGGAATAACCTCTTTGGCTATATCTTGTTGAACGAGAATGTTTCCTACTTGTGGTCCATTCCCGTGTGTTATAACTATTTTATAATTTTTTTTTACTAGTTCAACTAGGCATTTTGCCGTGTTCTCTAAGTTTTTTAACATATTTTCAGCGGTTGGAGACTCTTTTGGTTGGGATAAGGCATTTCCTCCTATTGCTACGATTGCAAGTTTTTCAGTCATTCGTATCAACCTACCAACGTTGCTACCATAACTGCTTTTATGGTATGCATTCTATTTTCTGCTTGGTCAAAAACCTTTGAGTACTTACTTTCGAACACTTCATCTGTAACTTCCATTTCTTTAATACCGTATTTCTGATAAACATCGTATCCCATCTCTGTTTTCGTGTCATGAAAAGAGGGCAAACAGTGCAGAAAAATAACCTCAGGATTGTTTGTCTTTTTTATCAAATCCATATTTACTTGGTAGGGTTTAAGTAATTTGATTCTCTCTTCAACTTTACTTTCTTCTCCCATAGAAATCCAGACATCAGTATAGATCACATCCGCGTTAGCAACAGCATCAAGTTTGTCTGTGATGGTGATTTTTCCACCGTTTTCGCTAGCTGTCTTTTCCATTTCATTTATCAGTTCTTTACTTGGAAAAAGTTCCTTTGGAGAAATAATTACAAAATCCATCCCCATTTTAGAGGCACCAATCATGAGGGCGTTTGCCATATTGTTTCTTCCATCTCCAATGTACACAAACTTGATCTTATTAAGAGGTTTTTCGAAATTTTCCATAATAGTTAGGAAATCTGCCAAAACTTGGGTAGGGTGATCTTCATCTGTAAGACCATTCCACACGGGAACACCTGAATATTTTGCTAAAATTTCTACCGTTTCTTGCTTGAAGCCTCTAAATTCTATGCCATCGTAAAATCTTCCTAAAACTCTTGCCGTATCTTCTATTGATTCTTTCTTACCCATTTGACTGTTAGTTAGAAATGTAACGTTTGCCCCTTCATCGAAGGCAGCTACTTCGAAGGCGCATCTTGTTCTAGTTGATGTTTTTTCAAATAGCAAAACTATGTTCTTACCTTTTAATAAATCGCCTTTAATACCCATTCTCTTTTTGGACTTGAGATCTTTTGAAAGCTCCAAAAGATACTTTATTTCTTCTGGTGTGAAATCTTTCAACGTTAAAAGGCTTCTTCCTCTTAAATTGATAGGCATGTTTTTTAAATTCCTCCTTTTTATTCTTCTAGCACTTTTTTAAGTTTTTCAGGTTCTACCCTGAATGCTGACCCCTTACCTTGGAAAAAATGATGTTTTTCTATCAAGTGAAGCGATAATTCTGTAATAAGAAGTTCTTCTTTGTTATCTAAATTTTTAATTCTTAAATTAACTTTCCTAAAAATACCGTCTTCAAAGGGACAAGGTAAATGTCCTCTAGCTTCATCCACTTTTATAAGCCATTTATTGTCAACGGTTACAGGTTCTTCAAAAGCTTCTTTCCCTTTTTCAAAAAGGTATCTAATCTTTTTAAGGTCATCTTGTAAATTTATATTTAAAGCCCTAATTTTTTCTTCATCACTTTCAATTATGTCAACCAAAAGTCTTTCATCATCACCTAAAAATCCATCAGCGGTTATAACGCCGGGCTTCATGTTTTCATAGGCTTTCTTTAAATCTTCAGTCATTTTCATTGAGGAAAAGCACCTCCTTTTAATTACGCGAACTTGTCATAATATATTTTATCTTCGGATATGCCGTTCTCCGTCATTACTTTAATACAGGCATTTATCATACCGGGGCTTCCACATAAATATCCTTCCTTTTGGGTATTTTGGTCCATTTTTTCTTTAAAATATTTTCCCAATACATCTGTTATAAGTCCTGTTTCGCCTTTCCAATTATCTTCAGGTTGAGGTTCTGAAAGAGCGGGAACAAAATGGAATCTGTTCCATTTCTTTTCCATGTCTTGAAAGAAATCCACATAATAAAGGTCTTTTAAGCTTCTTGCCCCGAAAAACAACCATACATTTCTATTGGTTATCCCCCTTTCGAACATATCTGCAACGATAGATTTTATCGGAGCTAACCCTGAACCTCCTGCAACACATATCATATCTGCATCCGTATCTCTCATATAAAATTCGCCAAAAGGGCCGACTAATTCCATTTGATCATTTTCTTTTAGATATTTGTGAACATAAGTTGTCGCAATTCCACCTGGAACAAGTCTGATAAAAAATTCTACGGAATCTTTTTGACTTGGAGATGAAGCAATGGAGTACGCCCTTTGCGTAAATTCTTTTATTTTCTCGTAGGGAGGTATAACCAATTGCATATACTGTCCAGCTTTAAACTCAATTTCATTTGGTTCGACAAGTTTAATTTTAACTTCTTTTATATCATAAGTCAAATCTTTTATTTTTTCAACTACACCCTTAAAAATTTTTGCAGAAAATAGCTCTTCTGGTATTTCTATCGCTATGTTAGATTTTACTTTCACTTGACAAGATAATCTTATATTTTGTTTTATTTCTTCCGCGTCTAAAAGGGGTGCCTCAGTGGGTAAAATTGGTCCAATATCTGATAAAACTTTTACCTTACATGCCCCACAACTTCCTCTACCACCACATGCCGAGGGTATAAAGATGCCTTGCTCAGAAAGGGTTGTAAGTAAAGAGGCGCCTCCACTCACCTTTAACTCTTTTTTCCCATTGTTGATATCAATCTTAACTTCGCCATAATTGTTGACTATGCTATCAACTACCACAATCATTGCGGCTAAAACTGCACTTAATCCACCTATTATAAATGAAGCAGCTAATATTGCATTCACGTCAATCACCTCACTGTACGTTTAGCATACCCGAAAATCCCATAAAAGCCATGGCCATCAGTCCAATAGTTATTAAAGTAATTCCAGGTCCTTTTAACGGTCCAGGTACAGGAGATTTATCAACCTTTTTTCTTATTGCGGCTAGTGATATGATTGCTAACCACCAACCTAACCCCGAACCAAGTCCAAAGATGACTGATTGAAGAAAATTATAATTTCTGATCTGCATAAAAAGGGCTACACCCAATATAGCGCAATTGACAGTGATTAATGGAAGAAAAATACCTAAGCTCATGTACAAATTAGTAGACATTCTCTCTATAACCATTTCTGATATCTGTACTATTGCAGCAATGACTATTATAAACACTATATATCTAAGATATTCCAAACCGAAAGGAATCAACAAATAATGGTAGACAAGCCAATTAATTGCGGTAGTTATAGTCATAACAAAAGTTACTGCAAGACCCAATCCATTTGAAGAATTGAAGTCCTTTGAAACCGATATAAAAGAACACGTTCCTAAAAAATTTGAGAGAAGTATGTTACTTGTAAAAATAGAAGCAAAGAATAAAGATATCAAGCCTACGTCAGGGGACATTATTTTTTAACCTCCTTTCTAAACATGTAACCTTTTATTATCCATATAAAAATGGCTAACATAAAGAAGGCACTTGGAGGCATAACCATTATAGTCCAATTTACAAAATTATCTGGTAATACTTGAAATCCAAAAACTGTTCCAAAGCCCAATAACTCTCTCACAAATGCAACCATCAAAAGAACATACATATAGCCTATCCCGGTGGTTAAACCATCCCACAAAGAAAGTAGTGGAGGGTTAGATTGAGCAAAAGCCTCTGTTCTTCCCATTATTATACAATTAGTTATGATCAAACCTACGTATGGTCCTAAAGCTCTACTGACTTCAGGCACATAAGCTCTAAGGACAATATCGACAATTATAACATAAAAAGATATTATCAACGTTTGGGCTATCATTCTGACTTTCCTAGGAATGAAAGATTTTAACAAAGAAACCGTCATTGCCGACAATCCTGTCACGAAAACGACTCCCAGAGTCATAATGGATGTGTTTATTAGAGTGTTAGTTACCGCTAATGTGGAACATATCCCGAGTATTTGGATGAATACAGGATTGTTATACCATAAATTATCTTTAGCTATTTCTATCCAACTTTTCTGAGCCATTAACTATTCACCCCCCAGAATATCTTTTAAATTTGCAATCGTTTCGTTTACAATTCTTTCAATAGACTCAGAAGTTCTTGTTGCACCGGTTATTGCATCGACTTGCCCGTTTTCGTAATCGTAGTCCCCAGAACCTTGCCCAGTTACTACTCTTATTTCACCATCTATAATTTTTAGACCCGAAAACTGTCTTTTGAACCAATCTTCTTCTATCCTTCCTCCTAATCCAGGTGTTTCGTTTTGAGATATAAAATCGATACCAACAATTCTTGAAACATCTTCGTTCACAGCTAAGACACCCGTGATGGTGCCCCATAGTCCACTACCTGTGAAGATAGTAGCATAGATCTTTTGTCCGTTTACTTCGGCTGTATATAATTGAGAGCCATTAATATTTACTGTTGAAACTATAGAGTTGTATTTTTGAAAAGCTTCTTCATCACTTTGATAAGATATGTCCATTGCGGATAAAATTGCCTTAATTTGGAATAATTCTTGATTTCTTTCTACCGTATCTTTTGTTAGTTCATTTGCTACTGCTAAAACGAAAACAAAAACAAAAGAAATAATAAATGTAAATATAATCGTATAAACTTTTCCTTCCCTTTTCATGCTTTCACCTTCTTTCTAGTAAAAGCTGTGTCCAACAAAGCAGCAAAGGTGTTACCCATTAGCACTCCAAAACTTGTACCTTCTGGGAAAAGAGAAAACGTTCTGATAAGTATAGCCGTAACTCCTATTATAGTGCCATAAAACCATTTAGAAGTTTCATTTTTTGGTGCAGTTACAGGATCTGTTGCCATAAAAACCGTGACAAATATGAAGCTTCCAGAAAGTAAGAATTCTAAAGGATAGGAGGCTTCCGGTATGCCAATTAAAGAAAAAAAGCCTGTTAATAAAGAAGCACTCAAGAATGTAGATAACATAATTTTCCAACTGGCTGTTTTTGTGGCGATGAGATAAATTGCAGCGATAAGCATTAGAAATATAGGACCTTCTCCCATCGAACCTGATCTGAGTCCAAAAAATAATTCAAACAAGCCGAAACTTTGACCATCTGCTAAAACTTGTAGAGGTGTTGCTGAGGTTAAGATATCAGATGTCGCTCTCCCAAAATTTCCCGGTTGAAGCCATGATTGGGTCATGATATTTGGAAAGGTTATGTAAATAAAAAGTCTACCGGCAATAGCTGGATTAAAAATGTTTCTTCCAAAGCCTCCATAAACTTCTTTTGCAAATAAAACACCAAAAATAATCCCAATACTGGCAATCCACCAAGGAGTAGCAGGTGGAAGGGATAAGACGAATAAAGTACTGGTGACTAATACAGCTTCGCTAACTTGCCGTTTTTGTCTTCTTTCCATAATGTACTCTGTCAAAATCCCAAAACCATAAACAAATATAGATAGAAAAATCAATCTCCATCCGTACATGTAAAAAGCAAAAGCGTAGATAGGTATCAGTGAGTACAGTACCCTTCTCATCATAACCTGTTTTTGGAAAAAGCCTGATGTCACACGAACACCCCCTTAATTAAATCTAATTTAATAAACCTATTGATATTTTAACATATGTAACCTCAGATATCAACGATTTGTTTTATCAGTTTATAAAAATTAAAAAAGGGCGAAAAAATTCGCCCTTTTAATCTTTCTAAAGTTTATTAGTTTTGATATAAGACGTAGACAGATAAAGGTGATGCTACGATTGTTCCTTCCACTACATCCAGTGTTTCATTACCTGCCGTGTTTTCATTTACAACTAAGTTCCATTCTCCTTCAGGTAAAGTGATTTGAACTGAAAATTCTGGTTCTGCGTTGTAAACAACTACTATATTCTTCCACGGATCGTTGTTTGCATTATCTTTTATAATAAAAGCAACGGTTTTTCTATATTCTTTTGGTAGTTCGAAAAATTCCATGTGAGCTATTATATCTTCACTATTGGTCATTCTAAAGGCAGGATGAGCTTTTCTCAATTGTATCATACCTTGGTAATACTTAAAGATATCGTAAAACTCGCTTTTTCTGTTCCACTCGTATACGTTTGGTTCTAAAACGTTGTATGGGTTATGATTACCGTTCTTAGTCCTTGCAAAATCAACACCTCCGTGTAAGAAGGGTATACCCTGCATGGTTAATATCATCGCATTAGAGAATTTTTGTGAGGCTTTTAATGTTTCCAAAGTTTGTTGATCTATCTCTTCTTCCCAGGGCTTTACACTCAGAGCGAGAGCATTTTTGTCCCATAAAGTATAGTTATCATGATTGGAAACGTAGTTCATGGTTTCTTGTGGGTCTTGTGCCCACGATCTTATTGTACTGTCGTATTCAATAGATCCAACAACACCTCTTTTTATCTTAGTTTGTTGACCAGTAGCGCCTAAGCCAAAGCCTCTGACTGCAGGATCGAATACGCTTCCCCTAATGGCGTCTCTAACATCATCGTTGAATACAGCTACCTCTAAACCTTTTTGATCTCCTTTGCCAAACGTTATTGGACCTCCACCAGTCCATGGTTCTCCATACAAAAGTACGTCTGGTAGTATAGCATGTAATTCTTCTGATATTGTTTTTACCGTTTCTTTGTCAAATAATCCTAATAAATCGAATCTGAATCCATCAACATGGTACTCATTGACCCAATACTTTAAACTATCTACTATGTATTTTCTCACCATAAACCTTTCCGTGGCTATTTCGTTTCCACATCCCGATCCATTTGTATATTTCCCTGATTGATCAGTACGGTAATAGAAGTAAGGAACGGTTTGATCGAAAGGTGAATTTTTTCCAACTTGGTATGTGTGGTTGTACACAACATCCATCACAACCCTTATACCATTTTCGTGAAAAGTTTTAACTACATTTTTCACTTCATTAATTCTTTTTAATGGATCATATGGATTTGTCGAGTAAATACCTTCGGGGACATTGTATACTAGAGGATCGTAGCCCCAACCGTATTGCTCATCGAATTTAGTTTCATCTAAAGAGCCAACATCTTGAATAGGCATAATGTGAACGTGAGTAACTCCGAGTTCTTTTAGGTGGGATAACCCCGTCTTTACACCGCTTGGGGATTGTGTGTTTTCTATAGTCAATCCAAGGTATTTACCCCTGTATTCTTCTGGAACTCCAGAGCTTTCATCTATTGTAAAATCTTTTACATGAATTTCATAAACTATTGCATCTTCAGGATTGTTAAGAGAAGGTCTTTTATCGTTATTCCAACCTGCAGGGTCGGTATCATTCAAATCAATAATAGCGGACTTGGTAGAATTTATAGCGAGAGCCATGGAATATACATCTATAGTTCTTCTTGTTTCTCCATATGAAACAAACTCATATAGATAATATTTCCCTTTTAAATCACCATTCACAGTAGCATGCCAAACGCCATTGTCGTTTTTTGACATGGGAACTTCTTTATACGGCTCTTCATCCAAATAATCATTGAAAAGTAGTACCTTTGCTTCTGAGGAAACGGGGGACCATACTTTAAAATCTGTTTTAGCTGGAGAATAAACAGCTCCTAAATCGTTTCCGTAGTAATGAAAAACTTCCTCATCTAAAACATTTCTCATAATTACGTAATTTTCTGAAACGTATCCTTCTATATCTACTTTGTACAATTTATCCACATCCTGCGGAGATATGGGATTAGCTAGTTTTATGGTTATATTTGAGGTAACAGAAATATCAGTTGGATCAGTTTTATAAACATCAGATACATTTAAAGCAACAGGATCAGAACCGTCCACCTCATAAAAATGAACTTTTCCTTTCCACTCTTTTGTATCAAAGGGGACAGTTAAGCTTACCTTTATTTCATCGAAAGAATCCATGATAGCTGCGTTTATTCGAGGACTTAAGTCAAGGTTTTTTGGATCGGTATAATAATTCTCTACTCCTGATAAGACCCATATTTCAGCAACTCCACTTTCAGGTATACTGACGAATCTATCCATTGAAACATCTTTTTCCCAGTTATCCGTTCTTACAATGAAACCCAATTCCTCATGTTTTTCCTGGAATTTGATAATCGCGTACTTGCCGAAGCTATCTTCACCATCGAATAAGTATCTAGCTCCTTCTTTGGAAACTGGTTTACTTGGCCAAATCCAAAGATTCCAAGGTTCATAATCACCGTCTGGTCTATGATAGTGTACGATAAAAACGGTCTGTGCGGCAAAGTCTTCTGCGGTTTTTCCCTCGGAAAGGCTTACAAAATTGTTAAGATTTGAACTTCCAACCGCTTCAGGCAACATTTGAGTTTGAGTGGCTTGATCTGTTTGTGCGGAACAACCTAACAACAAAGAAATTAAGAAGAATACTAGCAAAAAGTAACCCACTTTCCTCATAAACACCTGCCTCCTTTTGAAGTTGTAATATAGTGAAAAGGTTTCCACTAGAAAGAAAAAAATAATTATATTCCCTATGTTTCTCTTTCTACTATTTTTCCTTCTAATTTGTAATGTTCAACTTTTTCTCTTCCTCCCATAGAAGAGATGAACATCTCATATGCAATTTCGACCATTTCTATAATCGGTTGTCTAATTGTTGTTAATTGAAATAGTCTGCTAATAGGAAGATTATCAACAGCTATCAATGAATAATCCTTTTTTGGATACATATTCATTTCTTCCAAGTATTTTTTGACACCTACTCCAATCATGTCACATGTTGCGAATATGGATGAATATTTTCTAGGACGTCTTTTTATAATGCTTCCAATCGCTTTATACCCTCCGTCCCACAATAAATCGCTATATATAACCTTTACCTTTTTATTATTCTCTTCCATAACTTGTAAAAAACCTTCGTCTCTTTTTTTGAAAACGAAAGAGGTAAATTCATTGTTGAGTTCCTTAAAAGTAACCAAATAAAAAGTGCTATTTGACGGCGAATTACTTATAAGGTACTCAGCAGCGGTTTTCCCCACTTGATAATTATCAACATAGACAGAATCAAATCTTTCATCATATGAATCGATTAATATTATTTTTTTAGGGGGAATTCTATTCTGAAAAATACTTGAGACGGAAAGAGAAGAGAAGAACACCCCATCGGTTTGATAAATTAAATCGGTATTTTGCTTAATCTTTTCTAGAGATATCTGATCTATAAGAGGAAAAACAATCAACCTATAATTATTACGAGAAATTTTCTTTTCAAGTAGAGAATACATGATCCCATAAAATTCATTTCCCATGTCGGGTGTCACAAAAGAAAGAGAATTTATATTTTTTGAAGATAATGTTCTAGCATTAATGTTGGGAGAATAACCCAACTCTTCTATAATTTCTAGAACCTTTTCTTTGGTCTTTTCGCTTACTTTTTCTGAATTATTTAACACCCTTGAGACTGTTGCTATTCCAACGTTGGCGAGTCGTGCAACATCTTTAATAGTGGGATTTGGATTTCTCTTTTTTTCTTTCACAATATTCACCTCAAAGTCTATTATCTTTAGAAGTTCTAAAACTTATATACAGCGCCCCTTCGCCCCGCTCCCCACCCCACAGTTAGCCCACAGCACATTTTCTTATTTGAGGGGCGTGGTAGTATAATAATTATATATTCTTAAAAGAGGTGATTTTTGTGAAGTCTTACCCCTCAGAGTTAAAAGCTAACGTTGTTAAAGAGCATGTCGATAAAGGTGTTTCTTGTTCTCAACTTAGTAAAACTTACAACATCCCTACCAGAAATATCCAAAAGTGGGTGAAGAAGTTTAGAGATTCTGGTGAGAATTATTCTTGCTTTTTCAACGGCCCTTTTAACAAAAATTCCATCGTTTCTCGTGGCTCTAAGATTCCTCCTGTGGTTTACGAGAATTCCGGTATCGATTTG
The DNA here is from genome assembly GCF_002895565.1 of Petrotoga mexicana DSM 14811. Classification (GTDB taxonomy): domain Bacteria; phylum Thermotogota; class Thermotogae; order Petrotogales; family Petrotogaceae; genus Petrotoga; species Petrotoga mexicana. Next base: position 23,322 of record NZ_AZRN01000014.1, on the reverse strand, counting down.
GATGAGATTTCTCGACTTTGTATGGAATACCCCGATCTCGCTCAGACTCTTCAAGCTTTGAAGGATTTGGTGATCGAAAAGGATATTGAGATCAGAGTTCTTAGAGAACAAGTTGAGTTTGTAAAAAAAAATTTGAATCAGAGAAAATGATGGAAAATAGACATGTTGATTTTAAATCTACACCCATTTTGGATATTCAATATGTCAATAGGTTACATCGAGAGTACGGCGTTTCTCTTTCTTATCTTTTTGAAGAGTTCAACGTGAACCCTAGAACTTATTATTACAAGACGAGGCTCTTCTTGGATACCAGTTCTTTGTCAAAGAAAAAGCATTCTAATTCTAAAACTCGAGGTTTTTGCTATACTGTGAATGGCGATAAGGTTCCTGATGAGTTTGTAATCGCTGAACTGATAAAAATTAAGGAACATCTCAATATGTATGTCTCAAAGCATTATTTGAAAACTCTTGGTTCTACTAAGCTGTGTGCGTATTTCAAGAAAGAGTATGGTATAATTATCAATCATAAAAAGATGAGACGTTTGAAACACGAAATCGGTTTGGTTGGAAAATATACAAACCATTCACCACATCCAAGAAGAGGTCCTCAAAAACATGTTGCAACAGCTCCTAACCAATTTTGGGAAATGGATATCAAATACTTTAAAACTAAAGATGGTTATGTACAGGTGTTCAGCATAATTGATACTTTTGATAGACAGATTGTTGGTTCTTACATCGGTCCATCATGTAAATCAAAGGATATAATTAAAACTATCTTTGAAGCTCTTAGGTACAGAGGAATATCAGGAAAAAACTTGATTATTAGATCAGATAACGGTACTCAATTCACTTCTTTGTTAACAGAAAATTTTATGAGAAATGTTGGTATACTCCATGAGTTTGGTTATCCACATAATCCAGATTGTCAAGCCTTTATCGAATCTTTTCATTCAAGTGTCCAAAGAGAGTTTGTGCCTTTGAATACCTTTACTAATATTAGCGATTTCACTACGAAATACAAAGTGTATTTGGATTTTTACCTTAATATTAGACCTCATGGCTCTTTGAACTACTTGACACCAAATGAGTTCCATGTTTTATACAAAGAAAATAGAATTGAAATTAAGGAAATCAAAGAAAAACTTACCATTTTTGAGTAAAATCGAGTTACGCCTCTCTAATCTCTAATATTTGGGGCTCCGTCCGCACCCATAAGGATAAAGGAGTTCTTACCCCTTCGCCCCGCTCCCCACCCATAAGGATAAAAGAGTTTTTGCCCCTTTGCCCCGCTCCCCATCCTTTTAACGTAGGGATCTGCATCTGGTAATTTTTATTTTTTATTATACCATAATAAAATAGCAACTAGTTCATTAAAGAAATTCTCAACAGAAATTCAAAAACATTAATAATTATAAAACCCTTATAATACTTATTAACAAACAAAGGAACCGTTTCCTTTTTTCACTCAATCTTATTTTACCTTTTTGATTTAAAAAAAGCTAATCAAATTATTCTTGATTAGAAGAGATTATAGACAATTATTATCGATTAAGCTAGAAAAACTTCGTTTTTCTCTATTTTAAGAAATTTGAAAAAGGTTTGCATAACGTTAGTTGGTATGATATAATAAAAAAGGAATTATATATTTTTATTGATAATCAATTCAATAAAGAGGAGGAAATTTATGGGTTTTCTAGGTGTCTTGCTTATAATTATTCATATCATTTTAGCTTTAGGAGTAATCTACTTTGCACTGCAAAGAATGCAAAAAAACAGTGAAATAGGTGGGGCATTTGGTGCAGGAGGTTCGGCCGCCAATTTTGGACGAGAAAAAGGGCTAGATAAAACCTCCAAAATTGCTCTAACTTTTGGTATACTTTTTATGATCAACTGTTTTTTGGTAACTTGGATAATAGCTTAAAGGAGGAACCAATATTTGAACCCTGAAGACCAACTTAGAATTATACAAGAAGATTCCGTCGATCTTATTACACCAGAAGATTTTTTGAGCAAAATAAGAGAAAAAGGCCAATTAAAAGTTAAATTGGGGGTAGATCCTTCAAGGCCAGATCTTCATTTAGGACATGCCGTTGTTTTAAGAAAGTTAAGACAATTTCAAGAGTTGGGTCATATAGTTTACTTAATAATTGGGGATTTCACGGCAAGAATAGGCGACCCTTCGGGAAGATCAAAAACTAGACCTTTGCTTTCTGAAGATGAAGTCCAAGAAAATTCGAAGACATACGTTGAACAAGCTTTTCGAATACTCCATCCCGATAAAACTGTGGTAAAATTTAACAGTGAATGGCTTTCCAAATTATCTTTTGCTGATATAATTAACTTGTCATCAAGATACACAGTTGCCAGGATGCTTGAAAGAGATGATTTCAATAAAAGGTTAAAAGAAAATCAGCCTATAAGTATATCTGAATTCTTGTATCCTTTAGCCCAGGCGTATGATTCTATTGTTATTGAAGCTGATGTGGAACTTGGAGGTACGGATCAACTTTTCAACCTTTTAGTTGGAAGAAAGCTCCAAGAAGAGTTTGGCCAATCACCACAAGTAGTGCTTACAATGCCGTTGATTGAAGGAACAGATGGAAATTTAAAGATGAGTAAAAGTTATGACAACTACATAGCTTTTAACGATTCTCCACAAGATGTTTTTGGTAAAGTTATGTCTATTCCAGATCATCTTATTATCAAGTATATGAAATATTTAACAGATATTCCAAAAGACAAAATAAAAGATATTGAAAATCAAATGAAGAGTGGAGAAGTGAACCCAAGAGATATTAAAATGGTTTTAGCAGAAGAAATTGTTACTCTATTATATAATAGAGAAGAAGCAGAAAAAGCCAAACAAAACTTTGTTTCAATTTTCCAAAAGAGAGAAATGCCAGAAGATTTACCAGAGATTCAAGTTAAAACCGGAGAAACGATTTTAGACATAGTTTCAAAGACCAGAGTTTACAATAGCAACAGTGAAATAAAGAGGGCTATAATGCAAGGGGCTATTAGAATCAACGACAAAAAAATAAAGGATTTCAAAGATATTATTGATTGTGAAGACGGGGCTATATTAAGAGTTGGGAAAAAGAGTTATTTTAAAATAAAAAAGATTAAATAGATTTTGCAAAATTTCTTTAAATATAGTATAATAAAGTGGCGGGTTTTTAAAAGAAGTAGTTTTTTACCAAATCAAAATCATAAAAGGGGGTAAGGAAGAATGAAGAAAACGCTTGCTTTTTTTGTAGTAACGGTATTTGTGGTTTCTGCTTTTTCACTTGGCTTCACTGATGTAGGCGAGGATCATTGGGCGTATGACTACGTTATGAAGCTGGTTGAAAAAGGTGTAATTCCTGTAGACGAACCAACATTTAGAGGTTATGAACCTTTAACAAGGTCTGATGCTGCAGTTTGGATGTCTAGGTTGATAACTTATCTGGAGAACTCTCCTGAAATCGCAAAAACAAGCGATTTATCGTATTTGGAAGCAAAAGTAGGAGACCTCTCAAAGAAAGTGAATAACGTTGAAAGTCAGTTTAATTCATTGAATGAGCAGTTGCAAGCGAATGATCTTTTATCCGATTTGCAGGCTACATATCAAGATGTTAAAAAGACAGCCTACAGAGCAAAAAACATGGGAGACGCTTTAGAGACTGACCTGTTGGCAATTAGTCAAGATGTATCCGGCTTAAAGGCAACTGTAGAAGAAACAAAGAGTTTAGCGGAACAAAATCAAATGTTTGTCAAAGCATTACCTTCACTTTCACAAAAAGTGGCTGCAAACGAAAAAAAGATTGCTTCACTCGAAGAGTCTCAAGCAGTAATGACTAAGCAACATTTGGATCTCAAATACGAGACTTTCGACAAGATTGATGAATTAACAAATAAGTTATCCACCTATGAGGAAAGGATAGTTTCTCTTGAGGAATTTCAAACAACTATGGCTAAGCAACATTTGAATCTTAAATACGATACTTACGACAAGATTGACGGATTAACAAATAGTGTATCTGCTAACGAAGCAAAAATAACTGAGTTAAGTCAACAAGTTGAAGCTCAAAACGCAGAAATAGCAAAAGCGCAAGATAAAACAATGTTATGGTTAGTAGCTGGTTTGGGAGTTATTTTAGGTGCTGTGGGAATCTTCATGCCTCAATAAATACTATGAAATGCTTTATGAGTCTTGACAGTAGTGTGAATCTTTGCTATAATAGTAAGGATTTTTTAAAAAATTAAATCAAAAGTAGAAGGGGGTTTTTGTATGAAGAAAGTTTTATTGTCTTTGTTGGTAGTTTTTGCTTCATTGGCGCTTTTTGCTGTGGAGCCAGTGTTTGATGTTAGTGGAACTGCAGGTTTTGAATTCAAGATAGATGAAAGTGCGTTGGATATTGAACAGGTGTTGGACCCAGATCTCAGTATCGATGTTAGTTTTACTACAACACTTCCGGCAACTTTAACAGCAGGTTTTACATTTTCACCTGTAACTACTGAATCAACTCCAGTTTATGACACCGAGGGAGCCACTACAGATGTCATAACAAGTGTTGAACCTGGATTAAGTTTGGACTTTGTTCAATATGAAGAAGAAGCATGGTTGTTAAGATTCGAACCCAATGTTATTGGATTGAGTACTTACACAATTAATGGAGATTTCACTGATGCTGAAGGTGCATTAAAACTTGGCTTAACCGATTACGGGGTCAACTTGGTTTTGGCAGATAGAGTAGCCGGAGAAGTAACCGAGCATGCTACAGAAGATATCGCTCTAGCTGAAGGATGGATTTTTGGTGCTAGTTACGATCTAGATGTAAGTGGTGTTAAAGGACTTGTAGCTGGAGCTTATAAATTTGAAGATGCAACCAACAACAGAGTTACCATTGAAGGAGAAGTTACAGAAGTGCCAGAGGCCTGGGGTAAGTTAAGTGCCGATTTAGTGTTTGGTTTCTTGAATTATGGAGATGATACAACTGATGATTCTACAAGCGCTTACAGAGTAGATTTAGCTTATGAATACCCATATGAAATGGAACCAATAACAGTCACACCTCACGTTGGATTAACATGGCAAGATAATTTGGAGCTTGTTTACGAAGAAGAAGTTGCAAATGATGAAGACGGTGATGTAAGTTGGGCTGACACACAAGAAGTCACTGCAGGAGTAGATTTAAGCTATCTTGCAACACCAATAACAGTAGAGTTAACTGATACATTCACAATTGACATGTTAGAAGAAGACCCTGTTTATCTCTTAGATCTTACTCCATCTGTTGAATACGCTATTTCCGATAAAAGTTCAGCAGGAGTAGAAGTTCCTGTTTCTTTCTTAGATTTAACTAACGAAGGAACTATAACTGTTGAACCACATGGTTATGTTGAATATGCTGTACCAGACACAAAAGTTACGTTAGCTGGTGATGTATATTATTTCTACGATAATAAAGACGAATCTGAGGATAACAAATTAGCTTATATGGGTGAAGTTACTTATAATTTTAGTGAGAATGTTTCTGCTGGAGCTCACCTTGGTAATGAAGTTTGGGATGACGATGAAGAAGAAGTTATTGGAGCAAATGAATTAGCAGACTTACATTGGTATCTATACCTAAAAGCTGAATTTGAATTCTAAGATGATTGATAAATCAAAAAGCTGGCTTTGATAAGCCAGCTTTTTTAGTTTTAAAAGTTTTAGAAAAGAAAATTTTATTTTTCGTAAATTAAGTCTATACCCACTTGTTCTAATTTATCGTGTATGTTTTCGTAACCTCTAAAGATATGATCCACATTTGAGATAATTGTTTCTCCTTCTGCAACGAGTCCTGCTATAAGTAACGCTGCAGCAGCTCTTAGATCTGTAGCTTCTACAGGTGCTCCCGATAGTTTGCTTACCCCTTCTATAATTGCCGTATTGTCTTCTACTCTGATCTTTGCTCCCATTCTGTTCAACTCATCTATATGGTAAAATCTGCTTTTAAAAACAGTTTCGGTTATTGTAGATCTCCCTGGGACCAAAGATAAAAAGGTTGTGATCTGAGGCTGTAAATCTGTTGGAAATCCTGGAAAAGGAGCTGTTTCCATGCTGATACTGTTCAATGTGTTGAGAAGTGTTTCTGTCACTCTTACTTCTCTTTTTTTCTCATCGTAATCTACAGGGCTTCCTATGTTTTCAAATACTGAGAATAAACTATTGAGATGCTCAGCAGATACGTTTTTTATTGTTAGTTCTTGGCCAATGAGTTTACCTAGTATAATATAGGTACCAGCTTCAATTCTGTCAGGGATTATAGTGTATTTTATACCCGATAATTTTTTTACTCCTTCAATTTTCAATATTGAGGTTCCCCCACCTGTTATCTTAGCTCCCATTTTGTTTAAAAAGTTTACTAGATCGGTCACTTCGGGCTCTATAGCGCAATTAGTAATAGTTGTATTTACGCCTTCCAGCAAGCAAGCGGTAGTCAAAACATGTTCTGTGGCTCCTACACTTGGAAAAGGTAAGGATATATTTATTAGACTGTTAGGATTGTTCAATTTACTGGTTACGAAACCGTGTTCAATCGTACTTTCAATTCCTAACTTTTTTAGACCCTCTAAATGAAAATCTACAGGTCTTGCACCGATCGAACATCCACCTGGAAGTGCAACTTTCGCATAACCATTTCTAAGGGTTAATGGACCATACACGTTGAAAGAAGCCCTCATTTTCCTTACGGGTTCATATGGAATCTCAGAATTGATATTACCCGAACTCCTAATTATCAATTGATCATCGAAACGTTCTATTACTTTTCCTGCGCTTTCTAGTATTTCAATCATGGTTCTAACGTCGGCTAAATCTGGGACATTCCTTAACTCAATATCATCGTCAGTGAGTAAAGATGCTCCCATAATTGGTAGCACGGCGTTTTTTGATCCAGAAACGGTTAAAGTACCTTTTGCCTTTTGAGGTCCTTTTACAATCATTTTTCCAGATGTATCTAAACCAATACTTTTCAATTTTAGCCCCCCTAAGAAATAATGAAAGAACGTTCACCAATTTTTATTTCCGGTAGGTTGTAATTCACCAGAAAAAACCTTCCTTGCACTTTCTTCAACAGATTTAGAAAAATACGTTACTGATTTTAAATCTGTAGTGTTTATTTTTCTATATAACAAGTTTTCTCCTTCATCACGCCATCCCGTTAGTATAATGCTATTGTTAAAAACTTCCTGAATTGTTTCTTCAAGAGAACCTTTCCCGTAATTCCATGGCAGTAAAAATAGATTGTTTTTCTGAAGGTAAAGTTTACTACCATCAAAAAAGAGATCTACATTTTTTATCTGATCTGAATAAGTGTAAAATGATCCGCTTTTTTGAAGTAAAGATTGCGTAGCGTTTCTATCGTCTTTAGATGTTATAATGATTACGGGGGTAATACCACTTGTTTCTAACCCTCTTATCATCCTGTAAAGGACTTCAGATATCAAATAAGGTGAATTCCCAATGTACTTTAAAGGATCATCAGAATCTTCTTCTAAAACCATTAAATTACCAAACACAACAAAATCAATTCCCAAATTTTTAAGGTAATAACCTAATTCTCTTGAAAAATCCTGAATTAAAGAAAAGTTTCTAACTGCTCCTAACGCCAAATAACAAAATTCAGGATCTATTTCATTTAAATTCAACAAATATCCTACCATGTAATTTGGGTCTAATTCGGTGTTTTCAATATCTGTTAAAGTATGAAAAAATTTTCCGACTATCTGATCATCCTCTTTTATTATATCGTATATACTTCCAAAAGTAAAGCTAAGTATTAACATTGTCAAGATCGTCAGACAATATTTTTTCAATGGCATATGCCACACCATCCTCATCGTTACTTGGTATCAGGTAATTTGCTACTTTTTTTACGTCTTCTGTGGCGTTTCCCATGGCAAAACTATTTTTTGTTAATTCAAGCATGTCTATATCGTTTTCGGAATCACCAAAAACGTATAAAGTATTGGGATCTAAGTTGTACATTTTTGAAATTATCTTCAAACTATTCCCTTTGGAGGCACCGTCAGGAATAAAGTCCAAGTAAGTATCCCAAGATTTCATGAGGTTAAACTCACCTTGAAATTCTTTCTCCGCTAATTTTTTAACGAGGTCTATTTTCTCTGGCTCTCCAATTGCTAATATTTTTAATGTTGGGTGAGCCGAATTTTGTATTTCAGCTATTAAATCATCCACCAGCACATAATCAACAAATGAATGTTTAGAATAATCTCTAATCTCTTTATCGTCTATTTCCGAAATAAGTTTATCGTTTATATAGATGTGCCTGTGGATATTAAGGCTTCTAAGAAATCTTATACACTTAACAGCACTTTCCTTTGAAACACCTTTTTCAAAAACTACTTTTCCATTGTGGTCGACTATATATCCTCCGTTGTATGAGGAAATAATCACATTGCCTTTTAAAAAAGGGAGAAAGTTTTCAACAACGTACATAGTTGAGGCATACATTCTTCCGCTTGCTATTATTATAAGATGGCCCTCTTCTTTTAATCTTTTCAAAGTTTGGTATGTTTTTGGCGAAATTCTTACATCGGAATTTAAAAGAGTTCCATCCAAATCAAAAACAAAGGTTTTTTTCATCTTCTTCTCCTTTCGACCTGCGACTTTTTTAAAAGCAAAATCTTTCTTTTATTAGCGCCCCTTCGCCCCGCTCCCCACCCATTAAGGAAGGGTTTCTGTCACCCTTTCAACCCGCTCCCCGCCCATTAAGGAAAAGATTCTGTTACCACTTCGTCCCGCTCCCCGTCCGCAGTTAGCCCTTCGCTCGGTAGCCTGAGATAATCTTAAACCGTCTTTTATTATTTTACCATATAAATCATTAATTATAAATTAATAAAGCCCACTTATAATGTTTTTCTTTCGCTTAAAGCCATCATAACAAATGTGTGGTATGATTTTTATAATCTAATTGAAGGGGGAGTATCGAATGGATTGTGCTAAATTTGGTAGTAAATACATAGTTAGATTAGATAAGGGAGAAGAAATAGTTTCAATGTTGAAAGACTTTTGTTCAAAAAATTCAATAAAATTAGGCACCGTATATGGCTTAGGTTCAACGAATGCTATAACAATTGGTTTGTTCAATACGCATGAGAAGAAATACTATTCAAAAGAGTTTAAAGGAGATTTTGAAATATTGAATCTTACAGGTAACATATCTACTATGAATGGAGATACGTATTTGCATTTACATGTAAGTATTTCAGATTCCGATCTTCGTTCTTATGGGGGACATTTAAATTCTGCAATAGTTAGTGGAACTGCAGAAATAATAGTTGAAAGTATAGAGGGCACAGTAGATAGAAAATTTGATTCAGAAGTTGGTCTCAATCTGTATGATTTCAAGGGATAATGCAGTCTATTGTAAGAAAGGAGTAAACAAATTGAATTTTATTGATACTCATTGCCACTTATTACTCAAACAGTTTGATGAAGATAGAAAAGAGATGTTGAAAAAAGCAAATGAAGAGCTAGATCTGTTGATAGAAATTGGTATAAATGTAGAGTCATCAAAAAGGGTTGTTGATTTTATAAAAGATGAGGAAAAAATATTTGGAGCTGTTGGAATACATCCCACTGAAAGCCAGGATTTAAAGGAAACGGATTTAGATGAAATAAAAGAACTTGCAGGAAGGCCCAAGATAGTTGCAGTTGGAGAAATCGGATTGGATTTTCATTGGGAAACGAATAAGCAAGACCAGTATAAAAGTTTGGATGCTCAATTAGATATTGCCAAAGAGATGGGTTTACCGGTAGTTTTTCATATTAGAGATGCATATGATGAAGCATATAATTTTTTGCAGAAAAAAGGGTTGCAAGAAATTAAAGGTGTCGTTCATTGCTTTTCAAGTGATTGGGAAACAGCACAGAAATTCTTGAATTTAGGATTATATTTAGGTTTTGATGGTCCGATTACTTATCCAAAAAATAATAAATTGAGGGAAGTGGTTGAAAAAACACCTGTTGATAGAATTTTACCTGAAACAGATTCGCCATTTTTACCACCTGTACCTTATAGAGGAAAAAGGAACAACCCGACGTACGTAAAGTATGTTTATGAAAAAATATCAGAAATAAAAGGGATAGATGTTGAAACTTTAAAAGAGATAACAAAAAGCAACGTTGAAAAACTTTTCTTTAATAGAGGCTAAAATGTGTCGATACTTTTAGCTTTTTCCCATTGATAGCATCTATTGTGGTTATCTTTTTTCTGCCAGGGAATTGTATCTCTTTTATCTTTACAGCCCCGTCTCTACACTTTACAAGTATTCCGTCTTTTTCAATATCAATTATTGTTCCTGGTTCTTCTTTATTTTCTGTTGACAACAAATCAGGAGAAAATTCCGAACCAAATATCTTTACCTCTTCTTTTTCGTATACGCTTCTTACTCCAGGGTATGGATCGTAAGCTCTAATCTTGTTATGAACCTTTATAGTATCATTATTAAAATCTACTATGAGATCTCCTTTTGTAATTTTTTCTGCATATGAGGCTTCTTCTTCATTTTGTGGTTTCAAAGTTAACTGATCGAATGAGTTTAAAAACTCTAAAACAGTCTCTTTGGCAAGTAATAATAATTTTTCATAAACTATGCCATAATTGTCGTTTATTTCAATAGAAATCCTTTTTTGAATGGCGATATCTCCCGCATCTAGAGCTTCTACCATCTTGAAAATAGTGATTCCTGTTTCATTTTCTCCATTTTCTATAGCTCGTTGAATTGGAGCTGCTCCCCGATATTTGGGCAATAGAGAAGCATGTACATTCCAACACCCTTTTGGTGGAAGTTTTAAAACATTTTTCCGCAATATTTTTCCAAAAGCAGTGGTAATAATAATATCAGGGTTCAGCTCTTTCAAAAAGTCAAACCCCTCTCCCTTATTAACACTTTTTGGTTGAAATACGGGGACATTATATTTTAAGGCAACTTCCTTAACTGGTGTTGGTTGAAGCTTTTTTCCACGCCCTTTAGGTCTGTCAGGTTGGGAAAATACTCCAACAACATTAAAATTGTTATTTATTAATTCTTCTAAAACTTCGGCACCGAAATCAGGCGTACCCATGAAAACAATTTTAAACTCCCTGGTATTTATCATAATTTAACTGTATCACCTAACTCTAATGCACGTTTTTTACCTTTTTCTATTAGTTTGTTTAGTTCCTTTTTTAACAGGGCCTTCTTTACAATGGGCAATTTGTCAGTGAATAAAATTCCATCAAGATGATCTGTTTCATGTTGGAATATTCTTGCCTGATATCCATGAAGTTCTTCCTCTATGTTGTTTCCGCTTAAATCCTGATAACGCACCTTCACGCCCTCAGGTCTTACCACATCTTCAAATATATCAGGGATGCTTAGGCATCCTTCTTCAAAGCTAACCTCTTCTCCCAAGAACTCTATTATTTCGGGGTTAATAACAACTTTTTTGCCCTTTTCATTTTCTTCTCTAGAATCCATAATGAAGAGCCTCAACGAGATTCCCACTTGAGGTGCGGCTAAACCTACTCCGTCATATAGATACATTGTGGAAAACATCTCATCAATGACATTTTTTAAGTTTTCATCGATTTTTTCCACTTTTTTCGCCCTTTTTCTTAAAACAGGGTCTCCAATGAGTCGAATTTCCATCTCTTTAAACCTCCAACCGTGATTTTAATTCATCTATAAAATCATATTTTGTCATGAAAACACTTAACGGTGTTACGGAAACATAACCTTGATTTATTACATTATAATCTGAATTATCATCGTTATCATCTTCTATGATATTTCCCAACATCCAATAATAAGAATTTCCAAAAGGATCCTTTCTTTCTTCAAAGTAGTCTTGGTACCTTCTTCTACTTTGTTTGGTAATTTTTATACCTTTCATTTCATCGTAGGGGATTTTTGGGATATTGACATTTAATGTAGTGAATTCTGGCCAATTGTTCAAATCTAATTTTTCCAAGATATTCAAAACAACCTTTGCCCCATCTTCAAAGTTAGGATTGGAAAAGTCAACACAGGAAACAGCGATAGAAGGATAACCGCCTACAGCACCTTCCAATGCAGCAGAAACGGTGCCAGAATAAAGCACATCCGTTCCAAGATTGGCACCCCTATTTATACCGGAGATTACAACATCAAAATGTATATCTTTATATATCGCGTCTAACCCTATTTTAACACAATCGGCAGGAGTTCCATTCACTGCGTGACCAAAGAAAGTGTCTCCAAACTTAACTTTTTTAGCCCAAAGAGGGTTTCTCACTGTAATTCCATGTCCTGTTGCACTTCTTTCTATGTCGGGTGCGACAACGTAAACATTGTTTTTTTCTTGAAGATACATTTTTAAAGTAATAATACCTGGAGACATTATTCCATCATCGTTTGAAAGTAAAATATTCACGAATTCTACTGCTCCTTTTTAATTTTATCGGTTGAATTATTTTTTATAATTTTAACATATTTACTTTATAATTTATTAAATACTTAATTAATTTTGCTGACCTGTGCAAAACGTTTTTTCATAATGCCTTAGAAATGGTTTTCAAATCTCATGTGGGCTAACTGTGGGGCGGGCTGCGGGGCGAAGGGGCGCTAAAATACTTTTTAAAGACACTATTCTCATTTGTGTAGTTTTTGCTGCTTTTTGCAAAAAGTCTTATTCCTAATGTTTTAAAAGCTATATCCATAATTTTCATTTGTGTAGCAAATGATGCATACAAAACTGGTATAATAAATATAAAAGGCTATTTTTTTAAAAAGGAGATCAACTTTGAGAGTTTTAGGTGTAGTAGTTGAATACAATCCTTTTCACAACGGGCACCTTTATCATTTGAGAGAAGCTAAAACTTTAATTAACCCTGATTATACAATCGCTGTAATGAGCGGGAATTTTGTCCAAAGAGGAGAACCTGCAATCTTGGATAAGTTTTCTCGAGCTGAAGTTGCAATAAATATGGGAGTAGACATCGTCTTCGAATTGCCTTTTGTCTATTGTATACAAGATGCAAGCGGCTTTGCTACAGGGACCATAGGAATATTAGAGAGAACTAACGTTGTTACAGATATTGTTTTTGGTAGTGAATCGAGTAATTTAGAAGTTTTGGATAAAATATCGACCATTTTATACGAGCAACCCAAAACTTTTAAAAAGTTACTCAACAAGAATTTAAAAAAAGGTTTATCATTTCCAAACGCTCGCAAATTTGCTTTAGTTGAATATTTAGAATCTTCAAATTACGAACACAATGTAATAGATATATTAGAACAATCAAACGATATCTTAGGTGTAGAGTATTTAAATGCTTTAAAATTATATGATTCAAAGATAGTTCCACATACTATTCAAAGAATAAAGGCGGGATACAATCAAAAAGAATTCACAGGTGAAATTTCCAGTGCCACTGCAATACGAAATCTTATAGAAAAAAACGAGATGAGCAAAGTTAAACAGGGAGTTCCATCCCTTTCATATGAAGTTCTACTTAGGGAGATTGAAAAAGGTAAAGCTCCAATCATGTTTGAAAATATGAGAGATATGATTTTAGCCAAGCTGCGAATGATGAAAAAAGAAGAGTTAATGCAAATAGACGGTGTAAAAGAAGGATTAGAGACTAGATACTCAAAATTTTCCAAAATAAGTTCCAACCTCACAGAATTAGTAAAAAACGTCAAGACGAAAAGGTTTACGTTGACAAGGGTGAAAAGGACTCTTTTAAAGATTTTTTTTGATTTAAAAGAGAAAGATGTAAAATTATACAACAGTCATGGACCACAATATTTAAGGGTTTTAGCCTTCACAAAGAAGGGTCAAGAGTTGCTGGGTAAAATGAAAAATCTTTCTGCTTATCCAATTATTACTACCCCATCGACATACAGAAAAACATATAATAGATTAAACGACAAGTTATTATCAAGCAAAAAAAGGTATCAAAGTATTCCTGAAATTTATTTAAATCAGATTGAATACGATTTTTTAGCAAGTAATATCTACACTTTATTATACAAAAACAGGGATTTATCTTCATACGAACCTGATAAAAAGCAAAAGGTTATAATTTCATGATTGTGTTGGTTTATAATTAAAATATATCAATTTCGGAGGTTCCTAGATGGAAAAGATTCTTGTCGTAGATTATGGTTCTCAGTACACTCAGCTTTTAGCAAAAAGGATTAGAGATTTGGGGGTGTTTTCAGAAGTAATTCAATATGACGATAATATATCCCTTAACAATGTGAAAGGCATAATCTTATCAGGTGGACCAGACAGCGTTTATGATATCGATGCACCCGATATATCAAATGAAATTTTAAATGCCAAACTTCCTATTTTAGGTATTTGTTATGGGATGCAGCTTATGGCGAAAAAACTTGGTGGAAATGTCGAACAAAGAGGTATGGCTGAGTATGGAAAAACGAAAATTACCATAACCAATCAATCCCTCTTATTTAAAAAGATTCCCAGTACATTTAACGTGTGGATGAGTCACAAAGATATGGTGACTCAAGTTCCCGAGAAATTTAAAATTACTTCTCTCACCTCAAACAATATCATCTCTTCTTTTGAAAACGAATCAGAAAATATATACTGCATCCAATTTCACCCCGAAGTTAGACATACTGAATTTGGAGCTGATATATTAAAAAATTTCATTCACGGCATATGTGGGTTGAAAGGTTCATGGACTTTGATGGATTTTGTTGAAAATAAGATAAAAGAAATAAAAGAGATTATCGGTGATAAAAAAGCAATTATAGCTTTATCAGGGGGAGTAGATTCATCAGTTGCGGCTGTACTAACCCATAGGGCTATAGGCAATAACCTGAAAGCCATCTTTGTAAACCATGGCCTTTTGAGAATGAACGAGGTTGAAGAAGTTGAAAGTACGTTCAGAGATTATATGGGTTTGAATTTGACAACTGTAGATGCCCAGGAGCGATTTTTAAGCAAATTAAAAAGGGTTACAGATCCTGAACAAAAACGTAAGATTATAGGTGAAGAGTTTATAAGGGTTTTTGAGCAAGAGGCCAAAAAAGAAAAAGACTGTGAGTATTTAATACAGGGAACAATATATTCAGATGTCATAGAAAGTGCAAAATCCGGGAAAAAGACATTCAAAATAAAGAGTCATCACAACGTGGGAGGACTTCCAGAGGATATAGATTTAAAAATAGTCGAACCACTTAAAGAGCTATTCAAAGACGAAGTCAGAAGCGTTGGAGAAATCTTAGGTCTCCCAAGAGAGATATTGTACAGGCATCCATTTCCAGGTCCTGGATTGGCGATTCGAATCATTGGAGAAATAAACGAAGAAAAATTAACAATTTTAAAAAAGGTAGATAGTATTTTTATAAAAACTCTTAAAGAAACAGGTTGGTACGATAAGGTATGGCAAGCTTTCGCTGTTTTAATACCGGTAAAAACGGTAGGTATAACTGGTGATAAAAGGAGTTATGGTTATGTAGCAGCTTTAAGGTCTGTTGATAGTGTGGAAGGTATGACTGCAGATTGGTCTAAAATTCCATTTGAAATTTTGGACTTGGTTTCCAGCAGAATAACCAACGAAGTTGAAGCAATTACCAGAGTGGTTTACGATATTTCATCAAAACCCCCTGCTACAATTGAATGGGAATAATTGGAGGTGTACGAGTTTTGGATATTTATTTAGTAAGACATGGAGCTACCCTTTGGAACAAAATGGGAATTTGGCAAGGTCAAAGAGACGTAGAACTTGATGAAGAAGGAATTAGTCAGGCTAAGGCAACCGCAGAAAGATTCAAAAATATGAAAATAGATGGAATGTATACATCCGTTCTACAAAGGGCTATTAAAACGGCAGAAATCATAAATCAGTACCATAATTTGCAAATAAAAAAGGATCCTGATTTGAGTGAATGCGATATAGGAAATTGGGATGGGAAAAAGTTAGAAGAGATACTTCTTAATTACAAAGAGCAATTAGAGTATTGGCATAAGGATATCTGGGCAGTGGTGGATGGTGTTGAGGCTTTAGGTGATGTTCAAAGAAGGGCTGTAAGGGCTATAAAAAGAATTGTTAAAGAGCATAACTTAGAGGATAAAATAGTCGTGGTTGCACATGGTTTAGCTATTAGGACTATTATTTCCTGGATTCTTAATATTCCACTTAATCAACATACCTCTTTTAGAGTTGACAATACATCTGTTTCACACGTTATATATGAAGGAGATTATAGATACATTTTAGCTTCTTTAAACGAAACGTGGCATCTCGAATATTATGGGCTAGAAACCTATCTCACTCCAGAAGAAAAGGAGATCGATTAAGATAACAGAAGAAAGTCTTTTTGAGCGAGAAATGAATGTCTATTTTCTACCTAATGAGAATATAAAAAATCATCAGATCTATATCCTTATCGATCTTTTAAGGGCTACTTCTAGTATATCTGCGTTAGTCCATTGTGGTGCAGAAGAAATTTTTGTAACGGACGACATCGATGTGGCAAAAGAATTGAAAAATATGGGATATTTACTCTCAGGCGAAAGAGGAGCCATTAAGTTAGAAGGTTTTGATTTTGGCAATTCTCCTTTGGAATTTTTAAATAATTCTGATAAAATAAGGAAAAAATCAATTGTACTAACTACTTCCAACGGATCTAAAGCAATGAAAAAAATAAACGAACTGGGAGATACAATTGCGCTTTCATTGCTGAATTTCTCTTCTGTAGTGGATTTCATAGTACAAAAAGATTTTCAAAATATTGGCATAGTTTGCTCTGGCACCAATGGGGTCGTTTCTTTAGAAGATTCATATCTGGCTGGATTGTTTGTTCAAAAAATCATGGAAAAACATACTTACAACTTAAATGATGGTGCGAAAATATCTTTAAATTTAACTAAAAGCAAGAGAAGTTATGTCATGAATTCCGATCATTCCAAAAGGCTTAAAAATCTTGGGCTCAAAGATGATCTGGAATTTTGTTTCAACATAGATTTGTTTCAAGTAGTACCATATTCAAAACAAAACAGTTATACATTCAAAAATTTAATTACAGTTTAGATCCATATATCAAAATGGAGGTGATTTACATGGAGAATGCTACCGCTCACCAGACAACCCTAAGAAGAGTTGCAAGATCACCTGTGTATATAGCGTTGGGAGTTGTTGTTTTTTCCTTTTTGGTTCATAGCATCGGTAATCCAATGCTGGGAACTATAATCTTACCGTTGCATTTTGTTGCTTTAATGGCTGGTATCATGGAAGGGGCAACGATTGGATTACTTGTAGGGGCTTTAATGCCTGTTTTAAATTTTTTACTTTTCGGTATGCCACCATTCCCTGTTTTCATATTTATGACCATAGAAGTTGCAACCTATGGATTTATATCAGGACTTTTAAATAAGAAAAACATATATTTTGATTTAATAGTATCTATGTTGATAGGTAGAGGTGTATATATGATAGCTTACTACACCATAGGAATAATACTTAACATAAATCTTAGTCCTTTAACTTCAATTTTAATGAGTTATGTGTTTGGAATTCCAGGTATAATTCTTCAACTGTTATTTATACCGATGATTGTGAAAAGAATGCCGTTTTCTGTTAGAGCGGGTGGCAGGGTGAAAAGTTAAAGACTCCTATGATTTTATGGGTCGGCTGTGCAAAGCAGAACCAACTCTTTGTTCCTTATGGGTCGGCTGGGGGGCAAAGGGCGCTTAAAAAACTTAAAAGGAGGAAAATACTTATGGATATCGACGTTATTCGAAATCTTCTTGCTGAGGAGGCAGATGAATTACTGAACTTTAATTCACCAAAGATTTCAAAAGATCAATTGTATCTCCCTGGTCCAGATTGGGTAGATAGAATTTTTGTAAACTCAGATAGATCACCTCAAGTTTTAAAAAGTTTACAACTTTTATTTGATCACGGCAGATTGGCTAATACGGGTTACTTGTCAATTCTTCCTGTTGATCAAGGAATAGAACATTCGGCGGGTGCCTCCTTTGCTCCCAATCCCATCTATTTTGATCCTGAAAATATCGTAAAATTAGCTATTGAAGGGGGCTGTAATGCGGTTGCTTCTACTCTAGGGGTTTTAGGAAGTGTGGCTAGAAAGTATGCTCATAAGATACCGTTTATCGTAAAAATTAACCACAATGAACTTTTAACTTATCCTAATACTTATGATCAAATACTCTTTGCCAACGTGAAGCAAGCATTTGAATTGGGGGCTACGGCTATCGGAGCAACTATATACTTTGGTTCCAAGGAAAGTAATAGGCAGATAGTTGAAATCAGTAAAGCTTTTCATGAGGCACATGAATTAGGTATGGCGACAGTATTATGGGCATATTTGAGAAACAATGCGTTTGTAAGAAACGGGAAAGATTATCACGTAAGTGCTGATTTAACAGGTCAGGCAAATCACTTAGGGGTTACGATAGAAGCCGATATAGTTAAACAAAAATTGCCTCAAATAAACGGAGGTTATACAGCATTAAACGAAGAAGAAAAATACGGAAAATTCAGCAAAAAAATGTATACAGACTTAGTCTCAGATCATCCAATTGATTTGGCCCGATACCAAGTTGTTAACAATTATATGGGAAGAATTGGATTGATTAATTCCGGAGGACCTTCAGGAGAAAATGATTTAGCTAACGCTGTAAAAACCGCTGTTATCAATAAAAGAGCTGGAGGCATGGGACTTATAAGTGGACGAAAGGCGTTTCAAAAACCAATGAAAGAAGGAATAGAAATATTGAATGCCATACAAGATGTTTATCTCTGCAATGAAATCACAGTTGCTTAAAAAAGATTGAATATAGGAGTTTAAGGGAAAGGGGATTGTTTATAAAACAAGAATAAAGGCGGGGAGTTTTATGTCGTTAACAATAAAGAGCTGTTATGCTATACGTGGTTTGTATGAAATGTATAAGCTTCAGAATAGAAACAAAGAAGAGAAAAACAGCAAAATCTCAATCTCGAAGATCGCGGAAAGTTCTGGTATTTCACAAGAATTTTTGGCAAAAATATTTGCCGAATTAAAAAAAACTAAAATAGTTGCTTCAGAAAAAGGCAAATTTGGAGGATTTTATTTTACAAAAGCACCTGAAGAAATCAATCTTTCAGAAATTGTAGAAGTCTTAGAAGTACCATTGAGCTCTTACGATTGTATTTCCGAAGGTGAATGTGAAAATCAAAATAATTGTCCCGTAGAGTTTGTCTGGAGAAGGGTACAAGATGCAATATTTAACGAGTTATCTAACATTACTTTAAAAGACGTGATAGAATATGGTAAAAAGAAGGAAGCTTTAGCGGCTAAAAGTCAATAGAACAATTATTAATACTTCATATTGATAATTTTGTTGTAAGCACCTAAGTATTGCGAAATTCTTTGAGTAGCGTTCACAGCATTATGTAGGATTTGTTCTTTTTCTAAATTATTCAAAATTCCGTCTATTAAGACTGTATCAAACACGTCACCCATACCGATTCCATATGGCGTTTTTTTGCCAGATAATGCTACTATTTTTTCACCCCATTTGGCTCCTTTTTCCCCTAGCTTTACAACATCGCAATTAAACAGAAAATTTTCACACTCTTTTTCGTTACCAATAAAAAACACATTTTCACACCTTTTATTTATTAACTTTGGCCTAGGACCTATATCAAAAAAGGTTTTTTTGTAATTCTGAAAAATATCGCTGTTTATTATGCGTTCATTAATTTCGGTAGTGATGAAGAGATACTCTGATTTTTTCTTTGGTATAATCAAGTCTAAATCATTTATTCTTCTATCTATTGCGATTGGCTTTTCATTCATTGTAATAAAAGTAGCGGTGTTTTGATCGACCTTCTTTATCCATTCAACATTAACAGCATGAAAAGATAGGCGCTCCAATAAAAAATTTCCAACAAAATCTTTTCCTACATTACCAAACATCCTCACATTATGGCCTAATTGAGAAAGTCCGATAGCCACATTTAGTGCCGATCCTCCCGG
Source organism: Petrotoga mexicana DSM 14811 (assembly GCF_002895565.1). Lineage (GTDB taxonomy): Bacteria > Thermotogota > Thermotogae > Petrotogales > Petrotogaceae > Petrotoga > Petrotoga mexicana. The sequence goes on along the minus strand of NZ_AZRN01000014.1, from coordinate 3,288 downwards.
AAGTTGTAAAATTTCAGAATTGTGATAACCATCATTTTTAACTATATAAATGTCTAAAAAGATTCCACCGATTACATCGATATTAGCCATTTTCACACCTTATTTGAATAAAATTTGAGGGACTTTTTTTATTGGATGTTTTATAATATAAGCATCCATTTCAAAGATTTCATTCATGACAGATTCATTTAATACCTCTGCTGGTGTACCCGAATATTTAACAGATCCATTCTTCATAACTATTATTTTATCCGAGAATAATGCCGCGTTGTTCACATCATGAAATACTGCTAGAACTGTTTTCCTTTCTTTGGTGACCATTTCCTTAACAATTTTTAAGAGACTTTGAGTGTAACCGGGATCTAAATGCGAGGAGAATTCATCTAAAAGTAATATGGGAGTTTGTTGGGCAATTGCTCGAGCTATCATAACTTTTTGCTTTTCTCCTCCCGACATAGATGAAAAGGGCTTGTTCTTATAATTTGTTAGTCCAACAGCTTGAAGGGCTTTATCGATAATCCTTTTGTCCTGTTCGGATTCAAAAAAGCTTATTCTCTTTGAGAAAGGTATTCTTGACGTTGAAACGATACTTTCCAAATCGTAATCGAAAGAAGTGTTGAATTCTTGCGGTACAACTGCTACCTTTTTTGATAGCTCTTTGTAAGAATAATTCTTTAATTCACTATGGTTTAGTATTATTTCTCCTTTGTAATTTCTTAGAATTCCTGAAAGAATCTTGATAAGAGTACTTTTACCTGCTCCATTTGGGCCAATTATAGAAATAATATCTCCTTTTATTATTTTTAAATCGTCGATTTTCAAAAAAAAGCCATTCCCATAGGTGAAACGGACGTTATTAAATGTTATCATATTTTCTCTTTTCTCCTCATTACAAAAATGAATATTGGGGCACCTACTATTGAGGTTACCACACCGATAGGAAGTTCTGTAGGAGCAAATAGTGTTCTGGAAACAAAATCCGCAGACATTAAAAACATTCCTCCAATGAAGAATGAGTACAAATTTGAAACAAACGAGTACGGCCCTTTAATCATTCGAACTATATGAGGGATTATAAGCCCCACAAAACCTATTATTCCTACCTGTGACACAGTAAAAGATACTGCAAAAACGTTTATTACAATCAAAAAAAGCTTCAATCGATCAGGATTTATCCCTGAGAATACAGCCATGTCATCCCCCATCGAAAGGACGTTCAGTTGTTTAGAAAATAATAAAACTAAAATAAATTGAATGATAAGTGTAAAAATAAATTTAAAATTGTCACTCCAAATTAAATCTGCTGTACTTCCCATCAACCATGTGTTGACGTGAATTAAGTTTCCCCAGTACATCACGGTAAAAAGTGTAGTAAATGAATTAAACAAAAAGCTAATTATCACCCCGCTTAGTATTAGAGATAAAACGGGAAGTTTTTTACCCTGTCGTGCCAATATTAAAACAATAAATGTTGCAAATATGCCAAAAAGAAAAGAAAAAGTTTCTAATCCAAGAAAAAGAGAAAGACCATAAATGCTGCTCAACGCTGTGTATAATACTGCACCAAAGCTTGCTCCTGACGAGATTCCTAAAACGTATGGATCTGCTAGGGGATTTTGTACTACCAATTGTAAAACATTCCCAGAAACTGCCAATATGCTGCCCACAAGAAAACTTCCAACCACTCTTGGAAGTCTTATGTTTAAAATTAAATTGTTGTAAATATCGTGACTATTTTTACCTATTAAAGAGGCGAAGATATCCTTAACGGGAACTTTCACACTTCCAAAAGATGTGAAAAGTAAAATTAAAATAAAACTGGAGGTTATGAGAAATAAAACAAGGGGGAGCTCCCCTTGTTTTTTGATGATTCTCATCTGTTTTCACCAAAATACTCATATAATTGTTCAAGGACATCGATCAGTGATGGAGAAGCTTGAGAAATCTTGTTACCATCGACCATAACTATTTTCCCTTCTTTAACAGCTTTTACGTTTTTAAACTGTTCGGCATTCAAGATAGTATTTTTTGCACTCTCGTCGCCTTCGTAGTAGGAAGCAACGATTATGATATCGGGATTTTGAGCAACAACGAATTCAGGGCCAACCAGTAAAAACCCATTATTGCCCGTATAAGAAGCGGCTAAGTTTAATCCACCAGCGTAAGCAATTGATTCATTTACAAATGAGCCTGTTCCTGCCGTCCAAATTTCAGCTACATTATTTTGAACCATTAAATATAAAACCGTTGGTTTATTTTTCCAAGTGAAAGAACTTTTGGCTATATTTAAAACATTTTGTCTTAGTTTATTTGAAAGAGTTTGAGCTTTTTCTCTCTCGCCTAAGATACTGCCAATTAATACAATATCCCTATAGATATCATTAAAATTAACTGGATTAATCACAAAGGATTTGATATTGTATCTTTCCAATCTACTAATCTCAGGTTCTTGAAACCCTCCAGTTAAAAAAACAACATCCGGATTCAAAGAAACTATTTTTTCGAGATTTAAAGGCACTAAATTACCAATTTTTTCAGCATCTATATGGGTATCCCAATCTGTTACGCCTACTACTTTTTCCTCTAAGCCTAAATATTTGATATAATCAGATACAGCGGGTGCGGCGGAAATAACCCTGTTAACCTCTCCCTCAAAAGAGACTAATCTTCCAAGATCATCCACCATCAAATACTCTGCGGTCAAAACAACCGACAACAAAATCGTAAAAAATGTAAATAACACCTTCCTCATACCAAATGGCCTCCTTATATAAATTAGCGCCATTTAAACATTTTTTCTATCTCTTTGGCGCGAAGAGATAGAAAAACCTGCATTATTTAGGTCTCCCGACTTTCGGATCACTCTACTCCTTACGCCTTCCCGGATCTTTCCAGTGGCTTTTGTAAGTTTCGTCCCCGATTACGGTGGCGCGACCGTAACGGATTTTCACCGTTTTCCCTTAAAATAATGCAGCAAATATTGACTTCATTACTTGCCGTGAGGCTGTTTCTTTTTAATTATATCATTTCGATATTCTTTTTTCAATTTTTTCTGGCTGTATAATAAAAATGGTTGATGAGATACTTGACAAAAGGGATAAAAAAAGATATCACTCCTCATAGAACAAAAAACAAAAAAATAAAAAGAGAGAGAGGAGTGATATCATGAGCAACAAAATTATAGCACAAATACTGGGTATTGACAAAGGTTTTAAGTTAAAAGAGAGAAAAGATTTGAGAAAAGATGGAGAGATTTATTTTGAAGTGAGATATTCGAAAAAGGTAGGG